>NZ_DASZKT010000111.1:0-46356 GCF_035552695.1 Actinospica sp. | reverse complement strand
CGCGAACACCGCGGCCTTCGTCCAGCCGGCCGGCTACTCGTTCACGACCGTCGACGACCCTGCCGACCCGACCTTCAACCAGCTGCTCGGCATCAACCAGAACGGGATCATCGCCGGATATTTCGGCTCCGGCGCCGCGGGACATCCGAACAAGGGCTACCGGGTCAGCGACCGTGAACTGGGCAACTTCGTGAACGAGAACTTCCCGGTCTCCGTGCAGACTCAGGCCACCGGCGTGAACGACGCCGACGAGACCGTCGGCTTCTGGTCGAGCATGAACAACGCGAACAACACCAACGACAACACCGGCTTCTACCGTATCGACGGCGAGTACCACAGCGTGGCGTATCCGGCCTCGAACAACGCCACGCCGCCGGTCAACCAGTTGCTCGGCATCAACGACGACGGCGACGCGGTGGGCTTCTACACCGACGCCGCAGGCTCGAACCACGGCTACACGTACAGCATCCACAGCCACAAGTTCCGATCTGTGATGGTCTCGGGTCAGGGAGCCACCAGCGTCACCGCCGCCGGCATCAACGGCCGAGGCGACATCGCAGGGTTCTTCACCGGCTCGGGTGGCACTCAGGACGCCTTCCTGCTCACCGGGCACGGACAGCAGACCGTGCTCGCGTACCCGGGCGCCACGATGACCCAGGCGTTCGGCGTCAACGACCACGACGAGGTCGTCGGCGTCTACCAGACCGGTTCCGGCAACGGTGCGCAGACACACGGCTTCACCTGGACCCGCGCGGGCTCGTTCCAGACCGTGGACGACCCGAACGGCGCCGGCGCGACGACGGTCAACGGCGTGAACGACAAGGGCGACCTGGTCGGCTTCTACACCGACGCGCAGGGCAACACCGACGGCATGCTGGGCACGCCGGTCAGTACCAAGAAGATCGTCAAGCACCTCTCACTGCGCACCATGCCCACCGGCACCGTGACGCTCGGTCGCACGTCCGACGGCAAGCTCTCGGCGCACCTCTTCGTCACCGGCCTTACCCCGGGCTCCTCGCACACGGTGGAGATCGACACCTCCGCGGGCACTCCCGCCATCCGCCTCGGCTCCTTCACCGCGAACGGGACCGGAGCCGCCGACACGACCGTGACCTCGGCCTCTCCGGTCAGCGAACTCCCATCGGACGGCCGTTTCGTCATCCGGCTCGGTGTCTACGGCGGCGACGGCAATTCGAACGCGCTGGCCCGCGAGCCGATCGCGCAGTCCGGGCAACTGCCCGACCGAGTGGACGACGGCTCCCGGCGGTACGACCTGCACGCCGTGAACGTGGACGTGAACGGCCAGAACCAAGGCGAGCTGAACGGCGACGCCACCGTCGTCTTCGACCCGGCCGCCAAGACGCTGTCCGTCACCGTCAACGCCAGCGGCCTGACCCCGGGCATGCACGCCGCGCACATCCACCAGGGATCCTGCCAGTCGCAGGGCCCGGTGCAGTACATGCTGATGGACTACCAGGCCGACCAGAACGGCAAGGTGGTGGACGAGACGCGCACCGTCACCGGCGTCAGCCAGCCGCCCGCGGACGGCACCTGGTACCTCAACCTGCACCTCGGCGACAGCAACAGCATCGTGGCCGACGGCGCTCCGACGCTGAGCTTCCGGCCGCTGCTCTGCGCCAACGGCTGAACCGTCTGGTGGGAGGGGAGCCGCAGGGACCTGGTCCACGGGGGAGACCCCGTGCCGGGTCCCTGCGGCGTTCGCGGGGACGCCCGCGCCGGCGGGCCGTCGGGCCTGGTCCTCGCGCGCGGACGTAGCGGACGTATCCGTGCACGAACAGGACGCACGGACCGTCGCCCGTTTCGAACACGGCGAGTCGCGGGCAATGGACACGACGTAGAGCAGCCCCTCGGCGTAGGCTGAGGGCCGACCGTGGGAACTCCGAGCTACCGTATCCCGCGGTGAGTGGACATTACTTACCGGTAACACCTGCAAGGGCCCGTTCCGCCCCGCGCCGCTTCGGCCGGGACCGTTGCGGCCGCCTCAAGATCCGCATACCGTTTTCTGTGGGATGAGCAGCCAGTTCGCATCTGACACTCCGCCACCCGGCCGCTCCGGCCGCCTCGTGCGCGCGATGCCGTACGCCCTGATCCTCGCGATCGTGATCGCCGATCTCGCCACGCCCAGGGACATCAGCTTCGCGGCCACGCTCTCCGTGCCGCCCGCGCTCGGCGCCCTGGTCACCCCGCTCAAGCAGCCCCGGCCGTTCGTCATCGGCGCGTTCTGTGTGGTCTTCTCGCTGCTGCTGTCGTTCTACGCCGACGGCATCTCGCGCGTCGTGATGGTCGGCACCGAGTTCTCCGTCGTGATGGTCACCCTCCTGAGCTGGGCAGTCGTCAGGTACGCACAACAGCAGCAGCGCATGCTCACCGACGTGCGCACGGTCGCCGAGGTCGCACAGCAGGTGCTGCTCCGAGCGCTGCCCACCGATCTGATCTCGGTCCGATCGGCCGTGCGGTACGCCGCGGCGGCGGCCGAGGCGCGGATCGGCGGGGACCTGTACGAGGTGACGACCACCCCGTTCGGCGACCGGCTGATCATCGGCGACGTGCGCGGTAAGGGCCTGCCCGCGGTCGAGGCCGCGGCCGACGTGCTCGGCATCTTCCGGGAGGCCGCCCACCAGGAGGGCGAGCTGGCCGCGATCGCCGTGCGCATGCACCAGGCGCTGCTGCGCCGGCCGCAATCGGACACCGAGGAGTTCGTCACCGCCGTGCTCGTGTCGATCCCGCCGGGCAGCGCGCAGGCCGAGATCGTCAACTGCGGCCACCCGTCCCCGCTGCTCATCCACGCGGGCACGGTCACGCCGCTGGAGCCGCCCGAGCCCAGCCCGCCTTTGGGCCTGCTCGACCTGGTCGCCGAGCCGCCGCAGGTGTACAAGGTGGACTTCGTGCCGGGCGACCTGATGCTGCTCTACACCGACGGCACCACGGAGGCGCGCGACCGGCGCGGCAGCTTCTTCCGCATCGATGTGGGGCACCCGGACTGGGCCACGTACCAGGAGCCTGACCAGCTGCTCGACGATGTGCTGCGCGCGGTGCACGAGCACGCCGGCCCGCGGCTGACCGACGACCTCGCGCTGCTCGCGGTCAAGCGGCTGCCGGATCCCTGAGCCGCGTCGGCCGGGCGCCTTACTCGAGTAGATCTTTCAGGCCGGGGATGAGGGCCGTCACGCTCCGTGGCGTCGCTCCGGTCACCTCGGCCATCTGCGTGTTTCTCAGGTTGAACGCGGAGTTTCTGACGTTGAGCCCGGGTTCGATCTTGATGGAGTCCGATGCCTCGGCCACCGATTCCTGCAAGGTGAGCTGCCCGGTCCAGCTCGTCGCCGGCCGCGAGGCGGCTCGTCCGGCGCGCCCGGCCCAGTGCCCGCGCTTCGGCGCGTCCACTTCGAGAGCGAGCGTGTAAACGCCCGCCGGGACCGGGTACGGCAGATCGGTCTTCGTGCGGAGGCCGATCCACGCCGTCGTCGCCTTCCTGCTCGACACGATGAGCGTGTCGGTCCAGCCCCTCGGCACGAACTGGCCCAGCCCCCCGTCGTAGTCGCCGACGGTGTACCACTCCACCCCGACCGTCGTCGTGTCCGGTCGGGTCAGCGTGCCCCTGATCTCGAGTACGACCGCGTCCACAGCACCCTGATTCGCAAGGACCACCGGCGCCCAGAACCCGAGCTTCCGGGTCCCGTCGAGGTAGCCCGACTTCAGCTCGCGACCCAGCACCAGCTGAAGCTTCGGAGCCTTCAGATACTGCTCGTAGGTGCTGTAGAGGAACGTGGTTATCGAGAATACGAGTGCGACGATCGAAAGACACAGCGTGAGGGCGTCGGCCAGCGTCATACGCGCAGGGTACCCGCCCGATCGACGGCGCGTCAGCGAACCAAGAACGAGGCCTTCCACCAGGAGCGACCGGGCCGCCCGATCAGGTCCGCGTCGTCGAGCGCGGCCACGACCTTCTCCGCGGCCCAGTGCAGCGTGCGCTGGTGATGGGGGTTCGCCAGCGCGATCTTCCTGGTCTGCTTCGGGTCCAGGCCGATCGAGCGGTAGACCTCCGGGTTGATCAGGCTCCTGCTGACGATGAACGCGATGTGCGCGATGATCGCCTTGCGGATCGGACGCAGCCAGCGCGGCGTGCGCGCGGCCTCCCTCGCCAGTTCCTCGCGCGCGAAGCCGATGTGCCGGGCCTCCTCCATGATGTGGATCCGGTTCACCATCCGCATCAAGGGCTGGATCCGGTCGTCCTCGACCATCTCGCGCTGCAGCCGGTCCGGGATCTCCTCGCCGAGCAGCGTCGCGGCCCAGATCACCTCGCCACGGGCCAGGAAGGGCAGGATCCGGCCGAGCCGGTGGACGTGCCGGCTGACGCCGTACGCGGGGACCCCCATCCGCTCGATCGTCCGGGCGAACATCACCGAGTGCCGGCACTCCTCGGCGATCTCGGCGAACGCGTACTTGACCCGCTGGCTGGTCGGGTCGCCCTCGTAGGCGATCTTCGCCAGCATCCTGATGAGGATCTCCTCGAACCAGATGCCCACGCTCATCACGCTTGCGCCCTCGTGCCGGGTCAGCGTCACCCGCTCCTGCTCGGTCATCCGCTCCCAGAGCTCCGTGCCGTAGAGCGAGCTGCGCTCCGGCTTGATGAACGGAGCCCCTTCGACCAGCGGTGCCTCCCAGTCGATGTCCAGGTCCGGATCGTAGGAGCGCGCGGCCGTGGACCGCAGTAGCCGCTCGGCCTTGCGCTCGAGGTCGGGGGTGGGGGTCACCTCGTCGCCCGACGTATTCGTCGTCATCAACGGCCTCCGGGGAAACTATGACTTGAAGTAACAGTTACTTCTGGTAGCGTGCTCAGCGTGAACGCATCTGTCAAGGGCGCGAAGCCGGATCCGGGCGCCGGGGACGCGCGTCGGGATCGCTGGAGCGCGCACCGGGAGCAGCGCCGCGGGGAGTTCATCGCGGCCGCGCTGCGGGTGCTCGCCGCGCAGGGTCCGGACGTCACGATGGACGCCGTGGCGGCCGAGGCCGGGGTCACCAAGCCGGTGCTCTATCGCTACTTCAGCGACAAGACCGCGCTGGTCACGGCACTCGGCGAGTTCGGCTCGAACGCGCTGCTCGACCGGCTGCTGCCCGCGATCGCCGCCGACCTGCCCGCGCTGACCCGGATCCGCGGCACCATCACCGCGTACTTCGAGTCGGTCGACGAACTGCCCAACCTCTACTGGCTGATCGTCCGGCACACCGCGGGCGAGATCCCGGCCGAGAACGACCCCTACCAGCGCAACAAGGACTTGATCGCCACCGCGCTCACCGCACTGTTCGGCGACTATCTGCGTGCCTACGGTCTCGACTCGGGCGCGGCCGAACCCTGGGCGTACGGCATCACCGGACTCGTGCAGGCGACCGTCGAGTGGTGGCTGCAGCGGCGCTCGATGAGCCGCGTTCACGCGATCGAGTACACCACTCAGCTGATCTACGCGGCGCTGGCCGGCGTGTTGCCGGCGGGCGCGCTCGACGAGGAACTCGAACTCGGCAGGTCCCGATTCGCACGGCGACCGCCGGACGAATCGCCGGAGGGGCCGCGGTCCGCGCCGCCCTCCTTGAAGCTTGTGTCAGGGGACTCATAAGGAAGGACGGGCCTCGTGGCGGACTTCGACGAAGAAGACGGTTACCAGGGCTCTGCGACTCTTGAGGTGGCGGATCGGCGCTTCGAAGTGCGCGTCGGGCTGCGCGGATACTTCCAGCCGATCGACGGCCGCTACCACTGGTACGGGCGGATCGCCGCGGACCCGGCACTGGACGAGGTGCTCGCCGCGGGCCGGCAGCGGGGCACGCTGACCACCCCGCAGGGCTCCGCTCCCGCCGATGTCGGCGACCCCGACCCCTGGGGGCGGTACCGCGTCGAGGGCATTTCGACGCCGCCCTTCGAGTCCTGGTTCACAACAAGCCAGCCCCCTGCGTCGGAGGGCGGCGGCGACCTGCCGGAGCACGTGCGCGTGGCCGTGATCGGCGCCGGCTTCGGTGGGCTCGGCGCCGGAATCAAGCTGCTCGAGGCGGGCATCCGCGACTTCGTCATCCTCGAACGGGGCGCGTCCGTCGGCGGCACGTGGCGCGACAACACGTACCCCGGCTGCGCCTGCGACGTGCCCTCCCACCTGTACTCCTTCTCCTTCGCGCCGAATCCCCGATGGTCACGCAGCTACTCCGCGCAGCCGGAGATCCGCGCGTACCTGGAGGACGTCGCCGACCGGCCCGGCCTGCGCTCCCGCCTGCACCTCGATACCGCCGCCACCGGCGCGGTCTGGCAGGAGGCCGAAGCGCGGTGGCTCATCACGACCGAGCGCGGCCGGATATTCGCCGACGTGCTGATCGCTGCGGGAGGCGCGCTCTCCGAACCCTCGACGCCTGACATCCCCGGCCTCGACGCGTTCCCCGGCGCCGTTTTCCACTCGGCACGCTGGGACCACGAGACTGACCTGACCGGCAAGCGCATCGCCGTCGTCGGCACCGGCGCCTCCGCGATCCAGATCGTGCCCGCGCTGCAGAAGAAGGCTGCGAAGCTGGTGCTCTTCCAGCGCACGCCCGCCTGGGTCATGCCGCGCGGCGACCGGAAGATCACCGCTGCGGAGAAGTGGCTGTACGAGCACGTCCCGCCGACCCAGCGCGTGGCCCGCCTCGGCATCTACGCCAGTCGCGAGTCGACTGTCGGCAGCTTCGTCAAGCGGCCCGCGCTGCTCAAGGCCGCCTCGCGGATCGCGCGCGCCAACATGAACCGTGCTGTGAAGGATCCTGGGCTGCGCGCGAAGCTCACGCCGAACTACGTGATGGGCTGCAAGCGGATCCTGCTCTCCAACGACTACTATCCGGCGCTCGCTCAGTCCAACGCCGACGTCGTCGCGTCCGGCCTGGCCCGCATCGAGGGCAGCGCGGCCATCGCCACGGACGGAACACGCCACGAAGTCGACGCCATCGTCTTCGCCACCGGCTTCCACACCGTCGACATGCCCATGGCACGCCACGTGTGGGGAGTCGGCGGGCGCTCGCTCGACGAGGTCTGGGGTGGCGATATGCGGGCCCTGCGAGGCACGACCGTGGCCGGATTCCCCAATCTCTGCTTCGTGATCGGCCCGAACACCGGACTCGGCCACAACTCGATGGTGTACATCATCGAGTCACAGCTCTCGTACATCGTCGACTACATCAGGACCCTGGAGCGTTCGGGTGCGGCGGCCTTCGACACCGACGAGGACGCGCAGCGCGCGTGGTGCGACGACGTCGAGCGACGGATGGGACCGACCGTGTGGAACACCGGCGGCTGCAGGAGCTGGTACTTCAACGCAGCCGGTCGCAACCCGACCCTCTGGCCCGGCTCGACACTGCGCTTCCGCCGCAAGACCCGCCGCGTCGACGCACGCGAATACATACCCGCCTCAGTACTCACCCCCTCAACGGCTTCGGCCGCGAACCGAGCGGAGCAAGCGTGACCAGCATGGACCAATACACCCCGCCGGTGCCCGACGCGCGGTTGCGCATCCCCTCGGCCGACGGCACGCAGCTCAACGTCGAGGTCCACGGCCCGACCAGCGCTCAGACGACCGTCGTGCTGGTACACGGCTGGACCTGCAAGATAGCCTTCTGGGCACCCGTTATCGGCGCCCTGCGAGCGGAGGCTCCCGAACTCCGCGTCGTCGCCTACGACCAGCGTGGCCACGGCGAGAGCGAGATCCCCGGGAACGACGCGTACAGCGTGCCGATCCTCGTCGAAGACCTGCGGGCCGTGCTCGACGCGACCTTGCGGGACGACGAGCGGGCCGTCCTCGTCGGTCACAGCATGGGCGGCATGACGATCATGGCGGCGGCCGGCGACGCGTCGATCCTCGCTCGCATCGGCGGGGCGGTGCTCTGCTCGACCGGCTTCGCGAACCTGCCCGGCTCGTCGACCGTCGTCCCCGGCCTCAAGCGGCTGCCGAAGGCCAACCGCGCCGCGCACCGCTTCCTGCTCACCAGCACGCTGCCGGTCGGCCCCGTCACGCCGATTTCCCGCGCGATGCTCAAGCACACCGCGCTCGGCCCGAAGTCGAACAAGCACCTGCAGAAGGTCAACGCACGGATCATCACTGCATGCCGCCCGAAGCCGCGCGCCGGGTGGGGCCGCGTGCTCACCGAACTCGACGTGACCGAGCAGGTCGGAAAGCTGGACGTGCCGACATCAGCGGTCTTCGGCACCAGCGACCGGCTGACCCCGCCTGCCGCGCACGCGCAGGCGATCGCCGACGCGCTGCCGCGCTTCGAAGGCCTGACCACGCTCACCGGCCTCGGCCACATGACGCCGCTGGAGGCGCCCGACGTCGTCAGCATGCTGATCCGGCAACGGGTCCGCGCGATGCTGAACGCGGCCGACGTCGCCGAGGCCGCGAAGGGAAGCGACCATGAGTAACGCCAACGCGGCGCCGCTCGCGGGCAAGACGGCCGTCGTCACCGGAGCCGCCCGCGGGATCGGCGCCGCGCTCGCCGCCAGCCTCGCCCGCCGCGGCGCGAACGTCGCCCTCGTCGGCCTCGAACCGGACGAACTCGAGCGGGCCGCGAAGACCTGCCGCGCGCACGCGATGGCCGGTGCCGAGTCCGCGGTCTGGGAGGCGGACGTCACCGACAAGGCCCGGCTGTCCGAGGTCGCGACAGAGGTCTGCGATCACTTCGGCGCGATCGACATCGCTGTGGCGAACGCGGGCATCGCGATCGGCGGCCCCTTCGTGGACAGCGACCCGGAGACCTTCGACCGGGTCATCGAGATCAACCTGCTCGGCTCGATCGCCACCGCCAGGGCGCTGCTCCCCGCCCTCACCCGCTCGCGCGGCTACCTGCTGCAGATCGCCTCGCTGGCCGCGCTCACGCCGACCCCGCTGATGGCCGCGTACTGCACCAGCAAGTCAGGCGTCGAAGCATTCGCGCACAGCCTGCGCAGCGAGGTCCGCCCGGACGGCGTGGACGTCGGCGTCGCGTACCTCTCGTGGACGGACACTGATATGGTCCGCGGCGCCGACCAGGACACCGTGCTCGCCGAGCTGCGCGCCCGCCTGCCCTGGCCGGCGAACAAGACCGCCCGCCTCGAGCCCGCCGTCGAGCGCCTCGCCGCAGGGATCATCCGCAGGTCGGCGCACGTCTACGGCCAGCCCTGGGTCCGCTCGATGCAATGGCTCCCGCGCGGCGTCCTGCCCGCCGCCATCGCCTTCCGCGGCACCCAGGAGGTCAAGCGCCTCTCCGCCCGCCTAGCCCCCGGCGCCGAAGCTCGCCGCCGCCCCGTAGGCCCCGGCGGCCTCGCCGCCCTGAAGAACAAGGAACCCGAGTAGCCCCGCGCGTGCCATGCGGAAAAACGCCGCTCCGCGACTGTGGCAACAAGGCGTCGCCCGGCTTCCGCCCGGTTCGGGCCGCGTCGGCGAGCGTGCTTCCCGTGATTCGGCCCTGCCTACGGCCCGGCACTCCGCTGCGCTCCGTACCGGCCCTACGGCCGGGCCGAATTACTCATCCCGCCCGCCAGTGAGGATGTGGGTTGCTGGGCGTTTTGGGGTTGGCGGCGGGTTTGGGCCTGGACTCGTTCGCTGGCGGTGCCAGGATGCCGTGCTTGCCGATCCGGCGACCCTCTTGCAGGTCGACGACGGTCAGGCCCACCCCGATGATCTCGTCGACCATTCCGGCCGGGGGCCGGCCGGGCCGGCAGGTGGCCTCGACGTCCACGACGTTGAGGTAGCGATCCGCGTCATCCATGTGCGTGATGGTACGTACATGACGCGTGGCCGCGCCGCTGGATTTCGCGGCGCGGCCACGCCGCGTGCTGAGTCCTGAGTGGTGGAAATCAGAGGTCAGATATCAGAACCCGCTCAGGCCGTTCGGGGTGCCGAGGCCGGTGGGGCCGTCCCAGCCGGTGCCGGAGACGCAGAGGGCGTTGTCGCAGCCGGCGTGCGGCGGGTAGTTGGCGCCGATCTGGACGTCGTTGAAGTCCTTGGCCGGGTCCGCGTACAGGGTGCTCGGGCCCTCGACCTCGGTCAGGTTGCCGGCGCGCGCGTAGACGCCCGCGATGAAGGGGCTCGACTCGCTGGTGCCGCCGACGACGACCCAGTTGTAGGGCTGGGCGGTCTCCGGCGCGTAGTCGTCGTAGACCGCTGCGCCGGTGTTCGGGTCGGCGTCGGCCGAGATGTCGGAGTCGGTGCGGTGGCCGCCGCAGTAGGCGCTGACGGCGCTGGGCTGGCCGAGCGCGGCGGGCAGGTCGCCCGCGCAGCCGCTGCCGGCGCCGCCCCAGGCGACCTCGGTGTAGCCGCGGCCGGTGCTCGGGGTCGAGTAGAGCGAGGTGCCGCCGACGGATGTGACCGTCGGCAGGTTCTGCGGCCAGCCGTCGGGCGAGCCCTCGTAGCCGCCGTCGCCCGAGGACGCGGTGATGGCCATGCCCGGCTGGAAGAAGTCACGCGCGACCGGACCGAGGTCCAGTGTGGAGTCCGGGGCGAACTGGTAGCTGATGCTCGCCGCGTTGGCGCCGAGCTTGGCGGCAGTGTTCACCGCGACGCCGAAGTCCTCGGCGGCCACGTCGTTGGACGCGGTGATGTCCCGGTTCACCGTGATCTCGACGATCTTGCACAGCGGGCACGCGGACGAGGCCATGTCCACGTCGAGCGTGGTCTCGATGCCGACCTCCTCGTCGAACAGCTTCTCCTCGTCCGTCGTCCCGGCCTTCAGCGGAGCGCCGCCGTGCTCGTTCACCTGTTTGAAGCAGCCGCCCGCGCTGGTGCACGCGGGCAGGCCGTAGGTCGTCCGGTAGGTGTTGAGGGTGCTCTCGAGGGTCGGGAACGCGCCCTCGTCCAGGATCGCGATGGTGCCCTTCTGCCCGACTCCGGCGGGCAGGTTGTAGGCCTTGGCGAAGTCGGCCGGGCCGTAGCCGGCGGGCACGGTGGTGGTCAGCGGCTTGCTGGAGCCCGGGGCGACGGTCAGGATCCGGGCGACGCAGTGCCCGTACTTCTGGCAGACGGCCGCGGATCCGCGGCCGGCGAGCACGGCGTTCGGCAGGGTCGCCGCGGAGCCGAGGTGGAGGCTCGCGACGTTCGGGGCGGACGTGGTGGAGTCCGCCCGCGCTGCAGCGGGCAGCAGCCCGATGCTCGCGAGAGCGCCGACCGCGGCCGCGATGAGCACGGCGCGGCGCATGCGAGGAGCGTGCACGTGGGTTCCTCTTCTCTGCTGGGTGGTCTCTCTGGTGGGTGTGTCAGAGGTCGTCACCGACTGAGAAGTCACGGTTACCGAGCGCCGCGCGGCTGTCAATAAGGGACCTGAGGATTAAATGAAGATTGTTACCCGAGCGGCACAGGCGCCGGAAGGCCGCCCGGCGGATTCGCCGCGCGGCGCAACCGGGACGGCGGATCGTGCGTGTACACGGGAGGACCGTGCCCGCGGGGGCGCGCGGCGCGGAGGCAAATGGGAGGCAGCGTGCCGGACGAACTCGACTTCGACGAGTTCTACACGGCCGGCTTCCGGCGCATCGTGAGTCAGATCTACGCGATGACCGGGAACCTGGCCGAGGCGGAGGACTCGGTTCAGGAGGCGTTCGCGCGGGCCTGGCAGCGCTGGGACGACGTGCGCAGATACGGCGATCCCGAGGCGTGGATCCGCACGGTCGCCTACCGGCTCTCGGTCTCGGCGTGGCGCAAGGCCGCCAACCGGCGGGCCGCCCACCACCGCGCCGCGGCCGCGCCGGAGCTGCCCGGACTGAGCCCGGATCACCTCACCCTGGTGTCCGCGCTGCGGCAGATATCCGCCGAACAGCGGCGCGCGATCGTGCTCTACCACCTGGTCGGGCTGACGATCGCCGAGATAGCCAAGGAGACCGGTTCGCCCGAGGGCACGGTCAAGTCGCATTTGAATCGGGGTCGCAAGGCCCTTGCCCCGCTGGTCTCCGAGTTCGCCGAGGTCGGCGTGGGCGGTCCGCGCCGTACGCAGACCGAGCTGGCGGGGGAGTGGTGAGAAGGATGCCGGAGAGCTTCGACACCATGCTCGCGGAACTGGCCGACGTGGCCGCGGAGGCGATCGTTCCGCCCAGTCTCGCCGAGGTTCGCCGCCGGGCCCGTCAGCGGATGCTGCGTCGCCGGGTCGCCGCCTCGGCGCTCGCGCTCGCCCTGGTCGGCGTGGCCGGCGGCGCCTGGGCCGTGGCGTACCACCGCTTCCACACCGACGACACCCTCGCCCCGATGACCGGCCAGACCACAGCGTCGTCCGGGCTGGTAGGGGGCAGCCCGAGCCCGGTCGGCGCGTCCGGCACGTCGAGCGCGTCGCCCAGCGTCGGAGCGGCCGCGTTCACCGGCGGCTCGGATGCCGTCGTGTGGCAGGCCGGCTCTGCCGCGGACGGATATCTGATGATCTTTTCGGACGGCATGGTCGCGCTGAGTGCGACGGACGTCTTTCCGCTCTGCTACGGACGCCTGGGCACCGTGATCGCGCAGGCCGACTCGACCGCGAGCCCGACGGTCGGCGCGTTTACGGACACCTCGTCCACGGGCTCGTCTTCGGCGGGCGTGACGGTCTCCGGGCAGCCGCTCACGGATGTCGCGTGCAGCTCCTTCGGCACCGGCGTCGCGATCACGGCCGCGCCCCTCGCGAACGGCTACGTATCTCTCACGATGTCCGGCAATTCCACGGTGGCCGGCGAGACCCTCACCCGCGTTTCCGAGATCCAAGGCACTGCCACGAACGCGGTGATGGACACGATGACGATGAAGCTGCTCAGCGGCACGTGGATCAGTGCGGACGCGAACAAGCGGACGCTGGTCGTCGGCGGGAACGGGTCGATCTCGTTCTCGGCGTACGCGACCGCGGGCAAGCCGTACACCGGATCGGGCATGATCGACACCGCGTACCCGTCCGGCGCGCGGGCGGTGTTCGACTGTCCGAGCGGCAGCAAGAAGGGCTCCCCGTGCGAAGTCCTGCTGATCGAGCAGACCGCGAAGAGCGCCGACCAGATCATCGTCTACGGCAGCTACGGCGCCGAGGCATTCATCCGAAAGGGCTGAGCCCGAGGCGTGATCGTCCCCTTCCGTTTCCCGCCGTGACGCTGGAATAGACCGCGCCACGGTGCAAGGGTGGGGAGCCGACGGCTGGACGGGATCGGAAGGGGTTCGCGATGGCGGAGTTGCACGGAACGGGATCGAAGGAGACGGGGCTGCACACCCCGCAGGTGCGCGGTTTGCCGGTGCACGAGCCGTCGGGGCGGCGGCATCGCGAGCCGCATCGCACGGTGCCGGTCAACCCGCTGCTGATCGCGGCGGGCATGGATCCGGCCGGCTCGATGGCGACGAATCCGCCGATGTACCGGGTCGGCGACGGCCCGATCCCGCCGGAGACCGCGTACCGGCTGATCCACGACGAGCTGATGCTGGACGGCAACGCCCGGCTGAACCTGGCGACCTTCGTCACCACGTGGATGGAGCCCGAAGCCAAGCTCCTGATGTCCGAGTGCGCCGAGAAGAACATGATCGACAAGGACGAGTACCCGCAGACCGCGGAGCTCGAGCGGCGCTGCGTCGCCATCCTCGCCGACCTGTGGAACGCGCCGGACCCGCACACCGCCGTCGGCTGCTCGACGACCGGATCCAGCGAGGCCTGCATGCTCGCCGGGCTCGCGCTCAAGCGGCAGTGGATGAAGCGCAACCCCGAGCGATACAAGGCGGGCGCGCGGCCCAACCTCGTGATGGGCATCGACGTGCAGGTCTGCTGGGAGAAGTTCTGCGAGTTCTGGGAGGTCGAGCCGCGCTACGTGCCGATGGAGGGGGAGCGCTTCACCCTCGGCCCCGAGGAGGCGGCGGCCCTCTGCGATGAGAACACGATCGGCGTCGTCGTGATCATGGGATCGACGATGGACGGCAGCTACGAGCCGGTCTGGGACGTGTGCACCGCGCTCGACGACTTGCAGGAGCGCACCGGCCTCGACATCTCGGTGCACGTGGACGGCGCGTCCGGCGGCATGATCGCGCCCTTCCTCGACCCGGACCTGGTCTGGGACTTCCGCCAGCCGCGGGTGAAGTCGATCAACACCTCTGGGCACAAGTACGGGCTCGTCTACCCGGGCGTCGGCTGGGCGCTGTGGCGGGACGCCGAGGCGCTGCCGGAGGAGCTGGTCTTCAAGGTCAACTACCTCGGCGGCGACATGCCCACCTTCGCGCTGAACTTCTCCCGCCCCGGCGCCCAGGTCGTCGCGCAGTACTACACCTTCCTGCGGCTCGGCCGCGAAGGCTTCCGCCGAGTCCAGCAGTCCGCGCGCGACGTGGCGAAGTACCTGGCCGAAGGCGTCGACGCGCTCGGCGACTTCCGCCTGCTCACGCACGGCGACCAGCTGCCGGTCTTCGCCTTCACCACGGGCGACCACGTCAAGAACTTCGACGTCTTCGACGTATCCCGCCGCCTGCGCGAGCGCGGTTGGCAGGTCCCCGCGTATACGTTCCCGAAGAACCGCGAGGACCTGGCCGTGCTACGCGTCGTGGTCCGCAACGGCTTCTCGCACGACCTCGCCGACCTCCTGCTCGCCGACATCACCCGCCTGCTCCCCGAGCTGCACAACCAGCCCGCCCCCGCCCAGCAGTTCGGCGTGGAGGTCAAGGAGGCGTTCCACCACTGACGCGCCGGGGCGCGCACAGGTCCGATTGGTCCCCGAGTCTGACTATTTTTCCGGACACGCCCTCAATATCACTGATTCTCGGATAACAAGGTATTAGTCTCCTGCCGTGTCTCCGATCAGCGGATCCCTGCAGATCACCACGGTCGTCCTCGCCGTGCTCGCGGCCCTCGCCACCTGGCTCCTGTGGAACCGGATGCGGGGGCCGCGCGCCGTGCGCATGCTGCAGCGGGCCGCGCTGCTGGTGTTCGGCGAGTTGATGGCCGCGGTGGCGATCCTGGTGTGGGTCAACATCTCCAGCGGCGGGCTCGTCGTGTCCTGGCAGGACCTGCTGGGCAATCAGAGCACGCGCGGCGGGGTGTTCGCCGGGCAGCAGGGAGCGATTCAGCTCGATCCGAAGGCGCAGACCGTCGCCGTGGTGCGACGGCAGGACGTGGCGGTCACGGCCAGATTCGTGCGCGCCACATTCCATCCTTCGAGTGAAGGCTTCCAGGAGACGACGTTCCGCGGCCCCGTCTCCGGCATCACCTCGCAGGTCTACGTGTGGACGCCGCCGCAGTACGCCGCGGAGCCGCACACGTACTTCCCGGTCCTCGAACTGCTGCACGGTGTCGTGGGCTCGCCGGACGGCTGGATGGGCCCGATGAACGTCGTGGCCCACCTGGAGGCGGCCGAGCGTTCGGGGAAGGTGCTCCCGTACATCCTGGTCGTGCCCGAGGTGACGCCGATCGCCGGCCACACCTGGCCGTTCAACAACGAGGAGTGCAGCGACGTCCCCGGCGACGCGAACGTGGACACGTGGCTGACCCGTGACGTGCGCACGATGGTCATCGACGACCTCCGGGCCGAACCGGCCGCCGACGCGTGGGGCCTGATGGGCTACTCGACCGGCGGCTTCTGCGCGGCGAAGCTCGTGCTGCAGCACCCGAACCGGTACCGTGCGGCGGTCTCGCTGTCCGGTTACTACCTGCCCGACTCGCAGGAGCTGTCCGAAGACCCGGTGCTGGACCACGAGAACAGCCCGCTCTGGCTCATCTCGCACACCCGGACCCCCGCAGTGAGCCTGCTGATGACGGCCAGCGCGCAGGACAACGTGGACCCGGCCTCCGAAGCCGCCAAGATGATCGCCGCCGCGAAGGCGAACCCGCAGGCCAGAGCGACGGACGTGCAGTCCTTCGTCGCCCCGCTCGGCGGCGGCCACAACCAGAGCGCCTGGGAGAAGATGCTCCCCACCGCGTTCACGTGGCTCTCCCAGCGCCTGGCCGGCCCGACGCCGTAGTCGGTGCCCGTGCGAACGCCTGTGTCGGATGATGTGTCAGAGAAGGAGGCGGCATGCTGCTTACGGACCCCGCGCTGCAGTACTGGAGCTGCGTGGCGGCGATCCTGGCGACCGTCGCCGTACTGGTGCTGTGGAACAGGGTGCAGGGCCCGGCGCCCGTCAGGGTCCTGTCCCGCACCGGCCTGCTGATCGCCGGATACCTGACGACCGCCGTGGCGATCCTGGTCTCGGTGAACATCGCCTACGGCGGCCTGATCGTGAGCGTGAGCGACCTGTTCGCCGACGTGAACCCGCCGATGGGCCAGTTCATGCACAGCGCATGCGGCGGTGACGGCATGCACGGCGGCGTCGGAAACGGCGGCGTCGGAAACGGCAACGGCGGTCCGCACGAAGTGCCCACGCTTGGAGCGGCGGCCGCGGCCCAGCCCTGGCCGCACCCGTGCGCGAGCACCTCCGCCGAACCGGCACAACCGGCGCAACCAGCTCAGCCGGCTGTGCCCGCGGAAGCTCAGGCCAGCTCCGTGCCCTAGATGTAAAACGTCCAGGCTCAGCCGTTCACCGCGAGCGTCCGCAGCTGGGCGAACGGGCCGTTGAACACGTCCTGGTCGCCGGGCTGCGCACCCGAGTCCGAGTACTGCCAGAAGGAGTAGTAGCGCCAGCCGCTCGGCAGCGTGCCGCCGCTCCGACCGTAGTTGGCGACCCAGAACGGGTCCTCGCTCGCGAACGCGGCCGAGTCCCCGGTGCAGGTCTTCCACCAGTCGGTCGTGCTGTAGATCACCGGGAAGGCGTGCTCCTTCGCCGCGTACTCGGTGACGAAGTTCTTGATCCAGTTCACCATCTGGCCCGCCGTCAGGCCGTAGCAGGCCTTGCCGTACGGGTTGTACTCGATGTCCAGCGCGCCCGGCAGCGTCTTGCCGTCCGCGGACCAGCCGCCACCGTGCGCGGCGAAGTAGTCGGCCTGCGCCGTGCCGCTGGAGTTGCTCGGGACGGCGAAGTGGTACGAGCCACGGACTACGCCGTAGTTGTACGGACCCTCGTACTCGTTGTTGAAGAGCGGGTTAACGTAGTACGTGCCCTCGGTCGCCTTCGCGTAGGCGAAGTTGATGTGCGGCGCGACCTTCGACCAGTCGATCGACGGCTGATGGCTGCTCACGTCGATGCCCTGCACCCTCGAGGCCAGGTCCGGCACGGTCACCGAGACCGTCGCCGGCGCCGGATTCGACGGGGAGGACGGCACCGACGGGTTCGCCGAGGCCATCGCCATCGCGGAAAGGCCCGAGCCCATGTCGTCCGCCTCCGGATGGGTGACGAGCTCGGGGTGGATCGGGGTCTGATAGTGCGTCGGGGTGACGGACACGACCTTGCCTGACAGGTCGTGAGCCCAGCTCGCCCCGACCGCCGTGGCGCTCGCGCGGCCGGCGTCGGAACCGCTCGGGGAGTCAGGGCCCGCGGTCGCCAAGCTGGCGACCACGGCTGCGGTGACCAACACTGAGGTCAGCGCGAGGGTTCTGCGGGGGACGGGGCCGACCGACGGTGCCATGGGATCCTCAGAGGGGTGCAGACGCCACTGTTTGGACGTCCATGTACCCTTTGTCCGAATAGTCCAAGCTTTCCGCCGGCCGGCAGAGCGTCAGACCGCCACGCAGTTCGGCCCGAACAAGGTCTTGATCTCGGAGATCAGCGCGCTGCTGTACTCCACCGGATGGGCCGGAAGGTCGAACAGCACCTTGGAGCGCGGCTCCTGCAGCGTCAGCCGGACCGGGCGCGGGCCGGGGTGGGCGGCGAGGATGTGGCCGAGCTCGGCGATCGACCGCTGGTTGAGCTGCCGCGCGTTGATCGTCAGCTGCAGCGGCATCGCCTGGCCGACGTTGCTCAGGTCCAGCGGGACCAGCTCCTGCCCGAAGACCGAGATCGCGCCGTCCCGCTCGTTCAGCCGCCCGCGCACGCTCACGCACGCGTCGTCGACCAGTTCGTTCTGGTAGAGCGGGTAGACCTTCGGGAAGAACAGCACCTCCACCCCGGCGTCCAGGTCCTCGACCGTGACGATCGCCCAGGCGGCCCCGGAGTTCTTGTTGATCCGCCGGTCCACCTTGGAGATGATCCCGGCGAGCCGCACCTCGCCCTCGGTCCGCTCGCCGCTCAGCAGTTGCGCGATCGTGCTGTCCCGGTTGCGTGAGAGCAGCGGCTCGGCGCCGTCCAGCGGGTGGCTGGACACGTAGAGGCCGAGCATCTCCCGCTCGAAGCCGAGCTTCACCTTCTGCGCCCACTCCGGGGTGCCGGGCACCTCGAAGCCGACCGACGCCGGGGTGCCGGGCTCCTCCTCGAACATGCCGAACAGGCTGTCCTGGCCGATCGACTCCTGCTTCTTCACGTCGAGCACCGCGTCCACGGCGCGCTCGTGCACCTCGATCAGCGCCCGCCGGGTGTGGTCGAGCGAGTCGAAGGCCCCGGCCTTGACCAGCGATTCGATGGCGCGCTTGTTGCACACCGCCATCTCGACCTTGTTCATGAAGTCGGGGAAGGACTCGTAGCGGCCCTTGGCCTCGCGGGAGCGGATGATCGAGGCGACCACGTTCTCGCCGACGTTCCGGATGCCGCCGAGGCCGAAGCGCACGTCGTTGCCGACTGCGGTGAAGTTGAGCATGCTCTCGTTGACGTCGGGGGAGAGCACCTTGATGCCGAGCTTGCGGCATTCGCCCAGGTAGAGCGCCGCCTTGTCCTTGTTGTCGCCGACCGAGGTGAGCAGCGCGGCCATGTACTCGGCCGGGTAGTTCGCCTTCAGATACGCCGTGCGGTAGGAGACCATGCCGTACGCGGCCGAGTGCGACTTGTTGAACGCGTAACCGGCGAAGGGGACCAGCACGTCCCACACCGCCTGGATCGCCTCGTCCGAGTAGCCGTGCTCCCGGCAGCCCGCCTGGAAGGGCACGAACTCCTTGTCCAGGATCTCCTTCTTCTTCTTGCCCATCGCGCGGCGCAGCAGGTCGGCCTTGCCGAGCGAGTATCCGGCCAGGACCTGCGCGGCTCGCTGCACCTGCTCCTGATAGACCACCAGGCCGTAGGTCTCGCCGAGCACCTCCTGCAGCGGTTCCTCGAGCTCGGCGTGGATCGGCGTCTGCGGCTGCAGGCCGTTCTTGCGCAGCGCGTAGTTGGTGTGCGAGTCCATGCCCATCGGGCCAGGACGGTACAGGGCGCTGGCCGCCGAGATGTCGTTGAAGTGGTTCGGCTTCATCAGCTTCAGCAGCGTCTGCATGCCGCCGCCATCGAGCTGGAAGATGCCCAGGGTGTCACCGCGGCCCAGCATGGTGAAGGTGGTCTGGTCGTCCATCGGGATCTTGTCGATGTCCAGGTCGATCCCGCGGTTCTGCTTGATGATGCGCAGCGCGTCGTCGATGATGCCCAGGTTCCGCAGGCCCAGGAAGTCCATCTTGATCAGACCCATGGACTCGCAGGACGGGTAGTCGAACCCGGTGATGATCACGCCGTCCTTGTCCCGCCGGTGCAGCGGGATCAGGTCGATCAGCGGGTCCTTCGACAGGATGACCGCGCACGCGTGCACGCCGGTGCCGCGCATCAGGCCCTCGACGCCGAGCGCCGTGTCGATGACCTTCTTCACATCCGGATCGCTGCCGTAGAGCTCGCGGACCTCGGTGGCCTCGGTGTAGCGCGGGTGCTTCTCATCCAGTACGCCGTAGAGCGGCATCGACTTGCCGAGCACGTCCGGCGGCATCGCCTTGGTGATCTTCTCGCCCATGGCGAAGGGGTAGCCCAGGATCCGCGAGCTGTCCTTGATCGCGGCCTTCGCCTTGATCATGCCGAAGGTGTTGACCTGCGCGGTGTACGCGTCGCCGTACTTCTCGGCGACGTAGCGCACCATCTGGTCGCGGTAGCGGTCGTCGAAGTCGAGGTCGACGTCCGGCGGGGAGACGCGCTCGGGGTTGAGGAAGCGCTCGAACAGCAGTCCGTACGGCAGCGGATCGATGTCCGTGATGCCGAGCAGGTAGGCGACCATCGAACCGGCCGCCGAACCACGGCCGGGACCGACCGCGATGCCGCTCTTGCGCGCGTGCGCAGTGATGTCGGCGACGACCAGGAAGTAGGAGTCGTAGCCGAGCGGGCCGAGGATGGTGAGCTCGTACTTGACCCGGTCGAGCACCTCCTGGCTGGGGTGGTCGCCGTACCGCCACTTGAGGCCCTCGTCGACCTTCGCGAGCAGGTAGCTCGCCGGGGTCTCGCCCTCCGGAACCGGGAAGACCGGCATCCGGTCGACCTGGTTGAAAACCTCGGCGTACGAATCGATGCGCTCGGCGATCGCCAGGGTGTTGTTACAGGCGTCGGGCAGTTCGCTGAACAGGTCGCGCATCTGCTCCGCGGTCTTGAGGTAGTAGCCGGTGCCGTGGAAGCGGAAGCGGGTGGGCTCGTCCTTGTTCTTGCCCACGCCGATGCACAGCAGGCTGTCGTGCGCGTCCGACTGGTCCTCGGTGACGTAGTGCGAGTCGTTCGTGGCAAGCAGCGGGATGCCCAGCTGCTTCGCCAGCCGCAGCAGGTCCTGGCGCACGTTGCGCTCGATGTCCAGGCCGTGCTCCATCAGCTCCAGGAAGTAGTTCTCCCTGCCGAAGATGTCCTGGTAGTGCGAGGCCGCCGCCACCGCCTCGTCGTACTGGCCGAGCCGCAGCCGGGTCTGCACCTCGCCGGACGGGCAGCCCGTGGTCGCGATGATGCCGGTCGCGTTCTCCGCGATCATCTCGCGGTCCATGCGCGGCTTGCCGTAGTAGCCCTCGTACGACGCGAGCGTGGACAGCTTGAACAGGTTCCGCAGGCCCCGGGAGTTCTGCGCCCACATCGTCATATGGGTGTACCGGCCGCCGCCGGAGACGTCCTTGCCGCCCTCGCCGTCCGAACTCGCGCCGTTGTTCTGTCCGCGCTGGCCCCAGAACATCGGCTTGCGGTCGAAGCGGGAGCCGGGCGCCACGTACGCCTCGATGCCCAGGATCGGCTTGACCGGCGTGTCCTTGGCCAGGGTGTACATCTCGTACGCGCCGAACATGTTGCCGTGGTCGCTCATCGCGATCGCGGGCATGCCCTGCCGTTCCACCTCGGTCAGCATCTTGCCGACCTTCGCGGCACCGTCGAGCATCGAGTACTCGCTGTGAACATGCAGGTGGACGAACGAGTCGGACAAGGTCCGGCCCTCCTTCACGCAGTCGGCGGCCAGGGTTGGACCAACTCTATCCGGGCCCTCCGACAGAAATCGCAAGGGACTCAGCGGATGATCGCGACCCCGCCCGCGACGCTGCACCGCGCCTCGAGTTCCTGCCCGGGACCCGTGCCGTCCGGGCGCCACGAGGTGCAGCGCACGAAGCCCGGATCGACGAACTCGAAGTCGGAGACCAGCCGCCGGACCTTCTCCAGCGGGCGCGGCGTGTACTGGAAGGGGTTGTTGGCCAGCGACTCCTTGAGCGCACGCTCGGTCGCCGACGGGTCCGAGCCCTCCAGCAGGTGCACCATCACGATCATGCTGCCCGGCGCCAGCGCGGCCTTGAGCCCGTCGAGGGCCCTGGTCAGCCGGTCCTCGTCGGCGATGAAGTCCATCATCCCGAGCAGCATCAGGCCGACCGGCCTGGACAGGTCGATCCGCTCGCGCAGCCACGGGTTCGCCAGGATCGGCGCCGGGTCGCGGAAGTCCGCCCACAGCGCGTGCACCTCGCCGGCGCCGCGCGCCCGGGCGGCCAGCACGGCCCGCGCGTGCGCGGCGCTTACCTGATCGTCGGTCACGAACACGAAGCGGGCCCCGGGCCGGCGCGCCCGCTCGAGCCCGTTGACGCTGGGGCTGCTCAGCTTCGGTATGTAGCAGCCGAAGTGCAGGAACTGGTCGAGCCCGTGTTCGGGTTCGGCGATCCAGCGCAGCGCACGGACGATGAAGGCCTCTCCGGCCCGCGCGGCGAGCATCACGTTCGGCGCGTACTTGATCGCGAGCTCGGCGGCGTCCCGGTCGATCTGGTAGTTGTCCTTGCCGCCGACCATGTAGTCCCACATCCGCAGCGGATGCGGCAGTTCGGTCGGCGGGTCCGGCGGCTGCCAGCCGCGGCCCAAGGAAAGATCCCACGGCGGCATGGAGCCGCCCGGCGCAGATCCGCTCACACGCCCATTCCCCTTCCGGCCGCTGGACCGCCCCGAGCGACCTTCTCTCGCAGCATACGCAAGCTTGACCTTGCTGTCTGCGAGTTGCCGAATCCCGCCACCGGCCGGATTGAAAAAAAGTTCAGCGAACGAACGCGCACCCATTGACTCCGCTCCGCGCACGAACTTACGGTGCCGTCGTGGTAGCCAGTAGAGGACTTGTCATCGCCGGCGTCGAGCGCTCCGCCTCCTCCGGCCGCAGCACCGCCTCCGTCAACCCGTGGACCGGCGCGCCATACGCCCAGGTCGCCGCGGGTACCGTCCGCGACGTCGAGAGCGCCGTGTCCGCCGCGGCGAAGGCCTTCGACTCCTGGGCCGCGACCAAGCCGAACGAGCGCCGCGCCATCCTGCTGCGCGCGGCCGAAATGCTGGCCGCGCGCACTCCCGAGGTCATCGCGCTGATGGCGGGCGAGGTCGGCGGGGTCGCGCCGTGGGCCGGGTTCAACGCCGCGCTCGCCGCGGACATGCTGCGCGAGGCCGCGGCCGCCACCACCCAGCCGGTCGGCCAGGTGCTCGCGACCAACGCGGACGGCATCCTGTCCACGCAGCAGCGGGTGCCCAAGGGCGTGGTCGCCGCGATCTCGCCGTGGAACGCGCCGGTGATCCTCGGCGTGCGCGCGGTCGCCCTGCCGCTGGCCATGGGCAATACCGTCGTGCTCAAGCCGAGCGAGGACGCGCCGATCGCCTGCGGCCTGCTCATCTCAGACATCTTGCACGAGGCCGGGCTGCCGCCGGGCGTGCTCAACGTGGTCACCAACGACCGCGCCGACGCCGCCGAGGTGGTCGAGGCGCTGATCGGCGACCCGCGGGTGCGCATGGTGAACTTCACCGGCTCCACCGAGACCGGCCGCAAGGTCGGCATGACCGCGGCCCGCTTCCTCAAGCCCGCGGTGCTCGAACTCGGCGGCAAGAACCCGCTGATCGTGCTCGACGACGCGGACCTGGACTACGCGGTGGACGCGGCCGTGTTCGGGTCCTTCTTCAACGCCGGGCAGATCTGCATGTGCGTGGACCGGGTGATCGTGCACCGCTCGCTCGCCGAGCAGTTCACCGAGCGCTTCGCCGCGCGCGTGCGTGAGCTGCCCTGCGGCGACCCGAGCGCGGCCGGCACCGCGATCGGACCCGTCATCAGCCGCGAGGCGGCGCAGCGGGTCTCCGGGCTGATCGCGGACGCGGTCGCCAAGGGCGCGCGGCTCGCCGCGGGCACCGGCGAGATCGAGGATCCCGGCACGCTGATCCGGCCGGCCGTGCTCACCGACGTCACCCCCGGCATGCGCGTCTACGCCGAGGAGATCTTCGGGCCGGCCACGGTCATCCACCCGGTCGACGACGTCGAGGAGGCGATCGCGCTCGCCAACGACACGCTCCAGGGGCTCACCGGCGGCGTGATCACCGAGAACCTCGCCCGCGGCCTCCAGGTGGCGGCCCGGCTGCGCACCGGAATCGTGCACGTCAACGATCAGTCCATCGCGGACGAGCCGCAGGCCCCGTTCGGCGGCGTCAAGGAGTCCGGATACGGCCGGTTCGGCGGCCAGGCCGGTGCCGAGGCGTTCACCGACACGCGCTGGGTCACGGCTCAGGTGAGCGGTCACGCGCACTTCCCGATCTAACGCCCGGTCTGACGCCTCCGATACTCTGAGCAGATGGCGAACGAGTGGGCGGAGCTGCCCGCGGGCTTGAACGAGGCGGCGCGCGGCCTGGTCGGCGCGCTGCGCGCCGCGAAGGACGCGGCCGGGCTCTCGCTCGCCCAACTCGCCACGCACACCCACTACAGCCGGGCCTCCTGGGAGCGCTGGCTCAACGGCAAGCGGCTCGTGACGCCGAGCGCGCTGACCGGATTCGCCCGGCTCACCGGCCTCGACGGCGCGGCGCTCGGCGCGCTGCTGGAGCGTGCGGCGCTGGACGGCGGGCCGCCGCCGCGCGCGGAGGCCGCGCCCATCGCCGCGCCGGAAGCCCCCGCGCCGCGGCCGAATCCGTCCGCCGCTGCCGCTCCTGCGACCGCCCGCGCCATCGCGCAACTCCCGCTCGCGGTCTCCGACTTCACCGGCCGCGCGACGCAGATCGAGACCATGCTCAATGCTCTGCCGCGGTCGGGTTCGGGCGCCGCCGGTCAGACGCCGGTGGTGGTCGTATGCGGCGGGGGAGGCGTCGGCAAGACGACGCTCGCCGTGCACGTCGCGCACCAGGCCGCGCAGCACTATCCGGACGGCGCGCTGTACGTGGATCTGCGCGGCGTGGACGCGAATCCGCGCGATCCGGCCGACGTTCTCGCGAGCTGGCTGAGCGCGCTCGGCGAGGCGCCCGAGACCGTGCCGGCGTCCCTCGACGATCGCGCCAACCGCTTCCGCACGCTGGTCCGGGACAAGGCGCTGCTCGTGCTGCTGGACAACGCGCACGACGCCGCCCAGATCAGGCCGCTGATTCCGGCGAGCGGCCGCGGCGCGCTGATCGTGACCAGCCGTGCGCAGCTCGCCCACCTGCCCGCCGCCGCCCGCATCCAGCTGGAGCCGATGACGTACTCGGAGTCGCTGGCGCTGCTGGAGAACGTGGCCGGAGCCCATCGGATCGGTCGCGAGCCCAAAGCGGCCGCGACGGTCCTCGATGCGTGCGCGGGGCTTCCGCTCGCGCTGCGGATCTGCGCCGCACGCCTGGAGACGCGGCCGTCCTGGAGCGTGCAGACGCTCGCCGAGCGCATCTCCAACGAGCATCGGCGGCTGGACGAACTGTCGGTCGGCGACTTGGCGACGCGCTCCAGCTTCGACATGAGTTACGCGCTGCTGTCCGAGGAGGCCGAGCCCGCCGCGATCTCCGCGGCCCGCGCGTTCCGGCTGCTCGGCCTGACGACGTTCCCTGACATCGGACTCCAGGCGGCCGCGGCGCTGTTCGGCGCGGATCTCGAACGGGCCGAGTTCGCGCTCGAAACCCTGGTCGACGTGCACCTGCTGGAATCCCCGTCGCCGGAGCGGTACCGCTTCCACGACCTGATCGCCCTGTACGCCGGCGAACGCGGGGCGACCGAGCCGGAGGAGGAGCAGCGGGCTGCGATAAGCAGGCTCTGCTCGTGGTACGTATACGGGTGTGAACTCGCGATCGGGCGGCTCAACGTCGTCCAGCCGTTCGAGGCGGCCGGCGACCTCGCGCTGCGTACCCCGGAGCTTGAATTCGCGGACTCGGCGGCGGCCCTGGCCTGGCTGGACGCGGAGGCCGCCGCCCTCACGGCAGTCAGCCGCCTCGCCGAACGGCACGCCCTGCACGAGATCGCCGCGTTCCACCCCAACATCATGTATCCGTACGCCGACCTGCGCGGACGATGGGACGAGTTCGCGGAGACGTGCGCGATCGCGCTGCGGGCCGCGCGGACTCTGGGCGCCGAGAACGCCGAGGCGACCGCGCTCAACGGCCTCGGCTGGGTGCACTACCGCAAGAACGAGACGGACCCGGCCATGGCCCGCTTCTCCCAGGCCCTGGAGATCTTCGAGCGGGTCGGCCGTCCCATCGGCGAGGCGATGACGCTGGAACTGATGGCCCACGCCGCGTCCAGCGCCGGGGACGGGGAACGGGCGCTGGATCTGCAGCGGCGCGCGCTGGACAAGACCCGGCTGGGCGCGGACCGGCACGTGGTGCTCGTGGCGACCGGGAACCTGGCCCTGGACTACGCCAAGATGGGTCGGCACCGGGAGTTCTTCGAGCTCAGCGAGGAAGTCGTGCCCGAGGCGCGGTCGCGGTCGCTGACCTACATCGTGGCCCCGATGCTCGAGGCGGCCGGGGAACTGCATCTGGAGCTCGGCCGGGTCCAGGAGGCCGTGGACGCGCTGACCGAGAGCGTCGAGCTGTTCACCGCATTGGGCAACCAGCCCAGCCTCGCCGACGCGCTGGAGTTCCTGGGCAACGCGTACGCCGCGGCCGGAGAGCAGGACCGTGCGGTGGCCTCCTGGACCGAGGCCGTCGCCCTCTTCGATGCCTGCGACCCGCGGCGCGCCGAGGATCTCAGGGAGCGGATGCCCGGATCCGGCTCCGCGGCGCACCGCAGGTCCTAGAGCGCGAGGTCGTCCTAGACCGGCTCCTCGGCGTTCTCGAGCAGTTCCCGCAGCCGCGGCGCGTCCTCGGTGAGGATCTCGCGGAGCCGCTCTCGGGCGTCGCCCTTGATCGGAAGCGCGACGACGAACCAGACCAGCGGCGGCGCGATCGCGACCGGGCGCGGCGACAGATCGGCCGCGAAGGCCCGCACGGCGTCGGCGGTACCAGGGTCGGACTGCAGGTGCCGGGTCAGCGCGACGCGTGCCGCGGGGGAGCTCGGGAAGCGCTCGGGCGCGACCCGCAGGGCCAGGCCGTGCTGCGCGTTCTCGGCCAGCCGCGCCCCGACCCACGTCCACTTGATCGTCGCCACGCGCGGCACCCGCTTCCCTCGCGGGATCTTCGGCGGCAGCAGCGGACGCTCGGCGCGGTTCTTCCAGCGGTAAGCGAACCAGAGCAGCGCGGCGATCGTCACGGCGATGCCCGCGACGATCAGGAATGTGGCGACGCCGTTGTCGCCGTTCGCGACGTCGGTGTACGAGGTCGTCTTGCCGGAGTCGACGTCCCGGCAGACCTCGCCGGGGGACAGGGTCGCGTCACCGCAGCTGGCCGTGTGGCCGGTCTTCATCACGATGCCCCAGACGAGCAGCGCCGGCCCGGGCGCGAGGCCGACCACCATCCGCCACATCACAGAACCGCGCGTTACCGGCTGATATCGCATTCAGTGCATTCCCTTCGCATCCTGATACGCCTGCGCGAACGATACTAAGCGCGGCGGTCCGGGACCACTCCCCGACCGCCGCGCTTGTCCGCGGTACCGCTATTCGCCTACTTATACGGATGCCGGCAGGTTCACCAGCACGCCGCCGAACGCGCCGAGCGCTCCGGCGATCGCGATCAGTGCGCCGGACAGGGCTTGAGCTCGTCTCGGGTCCTCGACCTTCTCGGCGAAGATGCCCGGGATCAGCTTGTAGACCGAGCCGTTGCCCACGCACGCGGTGAAGTCAGCGGGATGCTCATCGCTTAGCTGCCTCCGTCGCGCGCGGCGTCGTCGAGTTCGAACGCGTTCTCGTCCCGGGGGATCGCCGGATCGTCGAGCACGTACACGAGGTCGTCCTCGCGCAGCACCGGGAAGGTCGGCAGCCGGTGCGACGGATCCGGCCCGGCCGGTCCGTCCACGCAGCGGCCCGAGACCAGCTCGTAGACGTGCTTGAGCATCGGGGAGGCCACCGTCGGCACGCCGCCGCGCGAACCGGTCAGGCCGCGCGAGATCACGTACGCGCCGGTCGCCGGGTCCAGGTTGCCCACCGCGTACAGCTCGTCCGCGGCGGTGCGGAACACCGCGGCCTGCGTGCCGTCCGGCAGCAGCACGGCCACGCCGCGGCCCGGGATCAGCTGGTCGTAGCGGCAGACGGGGATCTGCGTGATCATCCGGCGTTCACCAGGTCCTTCGCTTCCTCGCCGGTGCGGTCCGTCCGGCGGCCGATCCTCAACAGGGGCTTGATCTGCTCGCGCTCGGTGGTGAACTCGATGGACGGGTCCGGGGTTTCCGGCGCGTTCACGAAGGAGACGAAGCGGCGCAGCGTCTCCGGGTCCTCGATCGCCGCGCGCCACTCGTCCGCGTACGCGGACACGTGCCCGGCCATCAGCGCGTCGAGCTCCTCGCCGAGGCCGAGCTTGTCCTCCAGCACGACCTCGCGCACGTGCTCGAGCCCGCCCTCGATCCGCTCCATCCACACCGAGGTCCGCTCCAGCCGCTCGGCGGTGCGGATATAGAACATCAGGAACCTGTCGATCGCCCGGATCAGCTCCTCCTTGCCGAGGTCCTTGGCGAACAGGTCGGCGTGCCGGGGGCTGAAACCGCCGTTGCCCGAGACGTACAGGTTCCAGCCGTGCTCGGTCGCGATGACGCCGATGTCCTTGCCCTGCGCCTCCGCGCACTCGCGGGCGCAGCCGGAGACCGCCGCCTTGATCTTGTGCGGGGAGCGCAGGCCGCGGTAGCGCAGCTCGAGTTCGATGGCCAGGCTGACCGCGTCCTGTACGCCGTAGCGGCACCAGGTCGAGCCGACGCAGGACTTCACCGTGCGCAAGGCCTTGCCGTACGCGTGGCCGGATTCGAAGCCCGCGTCCACCAGCCGCCGCCAGATCGCCGGGAGCTGCTCGACGCGCGCGCCGAACAGGTCGATCCGCTGACCGCCGGTGATCTTCGTGTAGAGCCCGAAGTCCCGTGCCACCTCGCCGATCACGATCAGCTTCTCCGGGGTGATCTCGCCGCCGGGGATGCGCGGCACGACCGAGTAGGTGCCGTTCTTCTGCAGATTCGCGAGGAAGTGGTCGTTCGTGTCCTGCAACGCGGCCTGCTCGCCGCTCAGGATGTGCTTCGGGCCGCCGAGCCGACCGGCCAGCGACGCGAGGATCGAGGCGACGGCGGGCTTGCAGATCTCGCAGCCCTCCGGGTGCGCGCCCTCGGCTCCGTGCTCGGCGATCAGCCGCGCGTACGAGTCGATGCCGCGGACCAGCACGATCTCGTAGAGTTCGGCGCGGGTCTGCGGGAAGTGGGGGCACAGCGCCGTGGACTGCTCGACGCCCGCCGAATCAAGGATCTTGCCCAGCATCGGGACGCAGGAGCCGCAGCCGGTACCGGCCTTCGTGCAGGACTTCAGTGCGCCGACCGTCGCGCAGCCCTCGCTGCGCACGGCCTCCAGCAGCGTGCCCTTGCTCACGTTGTGGCAGCTGCAGATCGTCGCCGAGTCGGGCAGCGAGCCGACGCCGAGCGTCGCGCCCGCCGCGCCGTCCGCCGCGGGCAGCAGCAGCTGGATCGGGTCGCCGGGCAGCGCGGTGTCCGTCCCGGCCAGCGGCTTGAGCAGGTCGTACGCCGAGGCGTCGCCGACCAGGATGCCGCCGAGCAGCCTGCCGTCCTCGGTGACGACGAGCTTCTTGTACAGGCCCTGCGACTCGTCCGAATACAGGGTGCTGAGAGCGCCGGGTGTGGTGCCGAAGGCGTCGCCGAAGGACGCGACGTCCACGCCCATCAGCTTCAGCTTCGTGGACAGGTCGGCCCCGCGGAACGGCGTCGAGTCCTGGCCGAGGATGTGCCTCGCGGTGGTCTCGGCCATCGAATATCCGGGCGCGACCAGGCCGTACACCCGTCCGTCCATCGCCTGCGCGCACTCGCCGATCGCGTACACGTGCGGGTCGGAGGTCAGGCAGTGCGCGTCCACCCTGATGCCGCCGCGCTCGCCGAGTTCGAGCCCGAATTCGCGGCCGAGCGTGTCCCACGGCCGCACGCCCGCGGCGAAGACGACCATCTCGACCGGCAGCGTGCGCTGGTCGCTCGGGTCGTGCCCGGCCGCCAGCAGCATCTCGGCGGCGGCTCCGTCCCCGCCCGCGTGCACGGCCTCGGTGCGGGTGCCCGCGTGGATGGTGACGCCGAGGTCCGTGATCCGCTGCCGCAGCGCCATGCCGCCCGCGTCGTCCACCTGAAGCGGCATCAGCCGAGGCGCGAACTCGATCACGTGCGTGTCCAGGCCCAGCGAGCTGAGCGCTCCGGCCGCCTCGAGCCCGAGCAGGCCGCCGCCGACGACCGCGCCCACCCGGCGGCCCTGTGCGTATTCCTTGATCGCGTCGACGTCCTCGACCGTGCGGTACACGAAGCAGCCGGGCAGGTCGTGGCCGGGTACCGGCGGCACGAACGGCCGCGAGCCGGTGGCGAGGACCAGCACGTCGTAGGCATACGTCGTGCCGCTGGAGCCGGTCACGATCCGCGCCTCGCGGTCCAGTGCCACGGCCTCCTCGCCGAGCACCACCTCGACGCCCGGCGGATCGTCGTACGTCAGATCGGCGTCGGTCGAGCCGTTGAACAGCGAAGTCAGGTGCACGCGGTCGTATGCGGGTCTGGCCTCCTTGGACAGCACGGCAATGTCCACCGGCGGCTCGTCCGCCGCACGCTGCGCGGCGAACTCGGACAGCGCGCTCGCGCAGCGGTGGCCGACCATGCCGTAGCCGACGATCAGGATTCTCATGCGTTCGGTCCTTCTTTCAGGGGGCTGAACAGCAGGCCCAGCGGTCGGCCGGCAGCGGCTGAAGGTGCGCGTCGGCCTGCTCCGCCGGGCGCGTACGCAGGGGATCGACGACCGCGAGCCAGCCCCCGGACTCGCGCTGCGCGGTGGAGTGCCGCGACCGGGTCGAGCAGCACGGCGGCCGACGCGCCCTTGCCGCGCAGTGCGCCGTCGTTCACCGGGAAGTCCTCGCGACCCGCCACCTCGGGCGCGCCAGGTGTCTGCGACGGCACGACCTGCGTGCCGCACCGCGGTGCGCAGTACGGGCAGTACGGGCAGTACGGGAAGTGCGTCGCCGTGCTCGTCGGCCGGGTCGTCGGGTTCTCCACGCTGACCAGCGTGCCCGCGTGCGATGTCGGGCCCTTGTCCGGCGCGTTACCCGAACGGCGCGAGGCGTTCAGTTCGGTGCCGGCGGAGAATCGAATCGGGAGCTTACCGGCGCGTATCCACTCGGCAACATCCGCGAAACAGTGATCACGCAGCCTGCGGCCATGACCCCGCCCGTTCTCGCCGAACAGCCGCTAGTCGGCTGCACGGTCGCCGTCACGGCCGACCGCCGTCGCGAGGACCTCGCCGCGCTGCTCCGCAGGCGTGGCGCGCGCGTGATCGAGGCCCCCACGCTCAAACTCGTCCCGCTCGAGGACGACGCCGAACTGCGCGCCGCGACCAGGGCCTGCATCGACAACCCGCCGGACTACGTCGTCGCCACCACCGGCCGCGGCTGGCGCGGCTGGATCTCCGCGGCCGAGGGCTGGGGCGACGCCCCCGAACTGCAGAGCGCGCTCGCGAAGGCGACGGTCGTCTCGCGCGGCCCGAAGGCCACCGGCGCCGTGCGCGCGAGCGGTATGCGCGAGCAGTATGCGGCCGCCTCGGAGCTGTGCAGCGAGGTGCTGGAGTGGCTGCGCACCCAGAACGTGGCCGGCAAGCGCATCGCCGTCCAGCAGTACGGCGCGGTGGACCCGACCGTCGACTGCGACCTGGCCGCCGAGCTGCGCGCCGACGGTGCGGACGTCCTGACCGTTCCGGTCTACCGGTGGGACCCGCCAGAAGACCGCGCGGCCGTCGACAGGCTGCTCGAGGCGATCGAGAAGCGCGAGGTCCACGCCGTCGCCTTCACCTCCGCGCCCGGCGTCGCCGCGCTCCTCGACGCCGCCGAGACGCGGGACCCGGCCTTCGGCGTCGAGCGCCTCCTCGAGGCCCTGCGCACCGACGTCATCGCCGCCTGCGTCGGCCCCGTCTGCGCGAAGCCGCTGCAGGACCGCGACGTCCCCAGCGTGCTGCCCGAACGCTCACGCCTCGGCGCCCTCGTCGCAGAAGTCTGCACCGCAGTCCCCGAGCGGATCCGTCGCGAGATCCCCGCCGAGGACGGCAGGACCCTGACGATCCAGGGCAGCGCGGTCCTCGTCCGCGGCGAGGCGATCCTGCTTCCCCCGGTGGTGGCCGCCGTGCTGGCCGAACTCGCCCAACGCCCCGGCTGGGTCGTCTCCCGCGCGGAGCTGCTGCGCCGCGTCTGGCGCTCCCGCGGCTCCGGCCTCACCACCGGCACCGCCAGCGTCCGCGACCAGCACATCGTCGAGTCCACCATCGCCCGCCTGCGCACCGCCCTCGGCGACGACGCCGACCTGGTCCGCACCGTCACCAAGCGCGGCTACCGGCTGGCGGTCACCCCGGCCGGCGGCTGAGGCCCGCCGCAGGTCGGCGGCGTCGGCGCTTGGGCCGGGGTCGCCGCGGGTATGGGAAAGCGGTGAACGACCAGAGCCGAGTCGCCTTGACGGGCGCCGCCGCCGCCGCGGAGGCGACGAGTGGCAAGCGCGGCGCGACGGAGGCGCAGCCGGAGGACGCCTGGGATCGGCTCGCGGCGCTGGCGTTCGGGGGTGCGGCGTCGGCAGGGGGATGCTCAGAGCACGCACACGACTATGACTGCACCTGTGCGGCCGAGCGGGAGTCGGACGAAGCCGCCGACTGAATCAGCGTTCATGCTCTCTTTATCGCGGTATTACCTGTCGGGGTGTTAGCTGGCGCAGGAGATCACTGTCACGCGGTCCGGTACGCGAGCGGTGGCGCCGTTTACGGGTGGCCGCAGGCGGTTACCCGCGTAGTGACCTCGGGATACGCGCGGGCATAGGCGAGGTCGAGCCCAGTCGCAAGGAGCACGAACATGTGGCCGAAGGATCAGCTTGCCGAACATCGGGGCACGGGGACGACCGGGGCCGTCGGCGGTGTGCGACTGGCGGCGATCACGATGCCGGCCGCGGAGCGGTACGTCGCGTTCGCGCGGCTGGCGACGGCACACCTCTGTGGCGTTCTCGGGCTGACCGTCAGTCGCGTCGCGGATCTGCGGCTCGCGGTGGACGAGGCATGCGGGCAATTCCTCCTGGGACCCGGCTCGTCGGTCGGTTCGGCCGGGGCGTTGGAGCTGCGCTTCGAGCGCGAGCCGGAGGCCCTGCGGATCACGGTGCGCGGCCCGATCGCGGGCACCTGGCCGGACCGCGAAGGCCTGGGCTGGCTCGTGCTCGACGCCCTCGTCGCCGATCTGGGCTGTGAGATCGAGCACGGTAACCGCTTCGGCACGCTCGGCTTCTCCGAACCGCTGTCGCCGGACGAGGTGTCCGGCGACGTGTGGTGGTTCGCCGCGCCGTGAGCCGGCAGTGATCTGATACGACCGAAACGCCGCCGTCGCCTGGTTTGCGCGCTTCCCGCGCGGTTACCCGGAAAGCGCTTCGCACCAAGAGGATCCCGCCGGGATCCGCCAGACGGAGGTGTGATCATGGTGCAAGAGATGCGGTCGGGCCACGCTCGGCTTGCCGGGCGCATCCAGACGAGGCTCGCCTTCACGCTGATCGGGGCCGCGGCCCTGGTCGTCGGCGCGTTCCTCGACTGGACTCGTTCGCTGGCCGGGAACAAGTTGACGTTGCGCAGCCTGGTGCAGAACGACTTCTACACCAGGAGCAATATGCTGCACACGGTGGCCGCGATCAGCGTGCTGATCGCGATCGTCGCCGTGCTGAGCCTGCTCGACCCGAGCGGCTGGCTCACCAGGCTGGCCGGGCTCGCCGGGCTGGTGCTCTTCGTGATGTTCGCCATCCAGGTCTACCGGCACGACGGCCAGAACTTCAGGCCGGCCGTCGACGCGCTGCAGCCGGGCGCGTGGCTGCAGCTCGGCGGCGGCGTCGTGCTGCTGGCCGGTGGCCTGGTCCGGTACCGCCGCAGGCGGGGTCGGGTCGCGCCGGTCACGGACGACACGGTCGCCAAGGAGGCTCCGGAGAGCGCGTCGGCCACCTCGCCCACGGCGGTCAAGTCGCCCGACGCGGACGTGGAGCGTGCGGCGCCCGATCCGGACAGCGAGCGCGAGCGCTTGGAACCGGAGACGACGGTCTTCCGGCCGCCGGCGCCGAGCGAGATCAGCGTGGGCGCGAAGGGCGGGGACGGCCGTGGCTCGGAGGAATCCGGCGGCGCCTGACCCGGCCCGATAGCGAGCACACGAAACCCCGCCGATCGGCTCCGATCGGCGGGGTCTTCGCGGCTCCTCGCGCACGGGTCGTGGCGGGGTGGGGGTGGACCGGCCGGGCGAGGAGGGGGAGGAGACCGGCCGGTCCTGCATCGACCCGCGTTTCGCGAGGCACGTGCGCGGCACCGGCATGACGCGCACGCCCGCTCCGGTTACCCGGCGTCCGCCGACCCATGCGCCCGAAACTCCGGAAATTCTCGGCTCGCGCCCGCGCTCTCAGACCCGTCCGCCCTCGCCGTTCCCGCGCGCTCCCTGCCGCGGGATTCGCGAGATCCGGTGCCGCCGACGAAACCAGTACCCGTAGAAGCGCTTGTGCCGCAGCTTCCACGACGTGTAGCCCGCGATGCCGACGCCGAGCGCCGCGCCGAACACCGGCCACAGCGGGAGCACGCCGGCGACGGCGACCAATGCGAGCCAGGCCACGGCGATCAGGTAGCCCGCCAGCCGACGACGCCACCCCGGACGAGTGCGGATGCCGATGCGCCCCAGCCGCTCGTAGCGGCGTGCCCACTTGGGGTCGTCCAGGGCCTCCTCGCACTCGATCTCGGCGAGTATGCGCTTGTCCCGGGCTGAGAGCTCCATGGTCTGATCCACCTTGCGGCCGACAGTCTCAGGCCACGCGTACCCCTTCGCCGTGGCCCCACACCATCCAGTCTCGCACTTGGCTCGGGCACGCCCTGTGAGGCGAAAACAGCCGCGGGACGGGTGGGTCCAGCGTGCAGCGATTCGTCGATATGTGCTGTTTCGGCGGGTGAAGCAGCGTTCCGCGCATTATTCGGTCGTGTATCGGGCAATGTCACCTCAGAGCGGAGTAAAACAGCAGCGGTGAGCCGGGAGGCAGCCATGGCGGTGGAGTCGGCCCGTAATGGATCAGTCGAACTCGTCTACGAGAGCGTCGGACCGCCCGGGGGAGAGCCCCTGCTGCTGGTCATGGGCCTGGACTCGCCGATGCGCTGGTGGCCGGACGGCTTCTGCTTCGAGCTGGCCGACCGCGGTTTCACCGTCGTGCGCTTCGACAACCGGGACACGGGACGCTCCACGCGCACGGTCGGGCGGCTCTGCGGCGGCACGAGCTGGGCGACCGCCGCGTACTCGGCGCAGGACATGATCGAGGACGCCGGGGCCGTGCTCGACGCGCTCGGCTGGCGGAGCGCGCACGTCGTCGGCCAGTCCCTCGGCGCCAGCATCGCGATCGGCCTGGGCCTGCGGCACCCGGACCGGGTGCGCACCGTCGTCTCGCTCAGCGGCCTGCCCCGCGGCTACCGGCTCGCCGAGGCCGCGCGCTACGTCGATCCGCTCGGCCTGCTGCGCATGGCCCGGGTGACCGCGCGCCGGCCGCGCACGCGCGAGCAGGAGGTGCGGCAGCAGGTCAAGCTGGCCAGGATGCAGGCGGCACGATCGCAGTCCTTTGATGAACGCTGGGCGCGGGAGACGGCCAAGCAGGTCACCGCGGACGGTCCGAGCGACCCGGCCACCCCGGCCCGCCAACTCGCGGCGATCCGCACCGGGGCGCGCCTGCTGCGGCACCCCGAGCGGCTCACCGCCCCGCTGCTGGCGATCCACGGCGCCGAGGACCCGCTGCTGCGCCCGTCCGCCGCCGCCGCGCTCGCCCGAGCGGTCCCCGGCGGCCGCGCCCTCGTGTTCGCGGGCATGGGCCACGAGGTGCCGCGGCGGCTGTGGTCCGTCCTCGCCGACGAGATCGCCCGCAACGCCGACCGCTCCCGCGTGCTCGCCCAATAGCCGCACTCCGCCGGCGTGCGCCGCCTAGGATGGACGGGTGAGCGACGCGAGCGGATTCCACGACGTACCCACGACCACGATCGGCGACCTGCTCGGACGCGAGCGGTTCATGGACCCCGGAATCAGGCCTCTGTGGGACACCGCTCGGCTCGCCGGACCGGCGTTCACGGTGCGCTGCGCGCCGAACGACAATTTGATGCTGCACGCGGCGATCTACCGCGCGGAGCCCGGCTCGGTGATCGTCGTGCAGGGCGGGGACCTGGAGTACGCGTTGGCGGGCGGCAACGTGTGCGCCATCGCCCATCGCCGCGGCATCGCGGGGTTCGTGCTCGACGGACTCGTCCGCGACATCGCCGAGATCCGCGAGCTCGGCTTCCCCGTCTTCGGCCGCGGCGTGATCCCCAAGCCCGGCGGCAAGTCCGCGGCCGCGCCGCTCAATGAGCCGGTGACCTGCGGCGGGGTGACCGTGCACCGGGGCGACGTAGTGCTGGCCGACGAGGACGGCGTCGCCGTGGTGCCCGCCGACCGGGCCGAATCAGTTCTCGCCGACGCGCGCGCCCTGCTGGCGAAGGAGGCCGCCGAGTCGCTCGACGAGTGGGAGCGGGCGCACCGCGCCCGTGTCGAGGAACTCCTTACGCGGCACGGAGATTCGGCCGCGTACGGAGCGTGACGCGACGACTACTAAGTCGTTAAGCGGGTCATGGAGATAACCGATGTCACGACGATCGACCAGCTGTCCGACGCCGAGGTCGACGAGCTCCTGGCCCGCGCGCTGAACCCGCAGACCCCCATAGAGATCTTCTACGCGGTCCTCGACCGCATCGGCGGCATCCCGGCCGCCGCACCGGAGGCCGCCCCGGTCGCCGCTCCGACTTCCGCTCCCGCCGCCGACGAACCCGTTCCAGCGGAGATCGAAAGCTGAGACCTCGCTGTCCCGGTCCCGGCGGAACGCGCCGCCGGGCCGCCGGGACCAGGACGGCCGCGAGGGCTACGCGGCCGAGCGGACGTACTGCCGGGGCGCGGCCAGCGGCGTGGCCAGCACGATCCCGGCCGCGCCCAGCGCGATCAGGTCGTCCGCCCACGGACGCACGTCGATCTCCGTATCCCGCACACACGGCAGCAGATGCTCGGTCAGCGCCCGGCGGAAGGCCTCCGCCAGGTACGGCCACAGCATGCTGATCTCGCCGATCACCACGACCCGCTCCGGGCCGAGCAGGTTCACCGAGCCGGCCAGCGCGCGCCCGAGCAGCTCGCCCGAGCGCCGCAGCAGGCTGAGACCGCGCTGGTCGCCGCCCGCCGCGGCCGCGCGCAGGTCTTCCAGCTCCGCCTCCGGCGCCACGATGCCGACCTCGCGGGCGCGGCGCAGCAGCGACTCCGTGCTCACCTGTGTCTCCAGGCAGCCGCGGTTTCCGCAGCTGCACACCGGGCCGTCCGGCAGGATCGGCACGTGGCCGAACTCCCCGGCCGCGCCCGCGGCCCCGCGGTACGGCGCGCCGTCCAGCACCATGCCGAGGCCGATGCCCTGGCCGATCGCCACCAGCAGGAAGTCCGCGCAGTCCGCGCCCCGGCCGTAGAGCCGCTCGGCCGCGGTCACGGCGCTGATGTCGTTGTCCACGAACACGGGCACGCCGAGCGCCGAGCGCAGCCGGGCGGCCAGCGGCATCCCGGTCCAGCCGAGGCGCACCGACATGCGCAGCGTCCCGGTCGCCGGTTCGACCACGCCCGGCACCGCGATCCCGACGCCGAGCAGCGGCAGCTTGCGCTCCGCCACGGACTCGAGCTGCGCGCGGATCAGGGCCGTGAGGACGTCCACCGCGTCGGGCGCGCTCGGGTCGAAGGGGTGCCGGAAGCCGTCCACCACGCTCGCGTCCAGTCGGGTCAGCACGCCGGTGACGTGCTCGTGCGCGACCTGCACGCCGAGCGCGTGCGCCGAGTCCGGCACCAGCTCCAACGGAATCGACGGACGCCCGGTCTGCGCGTTGCGCGGTTCGCCCTCCTCGACGAGACCCGCGTCGAGCAGCCGCCGGGTGATCGTGGTGATGGTCGCCGGACTCAGCTCGAGCCGCTCCGCGATCTCCGCGCGGCTGAGCCCGCCGTGCCGCGCCAGGATCGCCAGCACGGCAGTGCGAGTCATGTCCCCCGAGACCGAACCCGCACCCCAGCGCATATCCACCAGTCTCCATACGATATCGAATTCTCCGGTACATCCCATCGCGAGCCCGCGTTCCACCAGCCTAGTCGCAGCGGCCGACGACGGCGGGGTCTTGACAGCGGCGTGCGGCGGATCTAACTTCCGCGCAGGATAATTTACGCCCGAATTAAAGGGGTGTCCCACAGTGCGCACTCGAACACGTCCCGGTAACCGCGGGCCGCTGCTCCCGCTGCTGACCATCGCGACGCTGCTGGCGGCCTCCGCCGGCACCGCCGCGCTGCTGCCCGGCTCGGCCGCGGCGGCCTCGTCCGCCGCGGTCGTCACCGCCCCGGCGCAGACCATCGCCGGCTTCGGCGCCTCCGGCGCCTGGTGGGTCAATGACCTGACGAACTACTCGTCCTCGGTGCAGGCCCAGGTCGCCGCCGACCTGTTCACGACCAGCGGCATCGACCTGAGCCAGTACCGGTACAACATCGGCGGCGGCGGGACGGGCGTCTCGGTCGCGGCCCGCGCTCCGCAGACGTTCCTGACCTCCTCCGGCGGCTACGACTGGACCAAGGACCCGGGCGGCCAGTACTTCCTCAAGGCCGCCGCGTCCGACGGCGTGCCCGACCTGATCGGCTTCGTGAACAGCGCGCCGGAGCAGTACACCACCAACAGCAAGAGCTGCGCCGGCGAGATCAACACCTCGGACGACGCCGCGTACGGCACGTACGTCGCCACGGTGGTCTCGCACTTCGCGTCCGAGGGCGTGACGCTCAGCCAGATCAGTCCGATGAACGAGCCAGACGACTCCTTCAGCGGCTGCGGCCAGGAGGGTATGCAGGTCCCGGCCTCCGAGCGCGCGGGCGTGATCGACGCGGTCGGCTCGGCCCTGAGCTCGGCGGGCCTGTCCACGAAGATCATCGCCGACGAGTCGAGCCAGACCACGCAGTTGCTCTCCGAGGCGCCGACCTGGCTGGCCGACTCCAGCGCGCCGGGCTACACGGCCGCGATCGCGCACCACACCTACAACAACCCGTCCGACTCAGGGCTCGAGCAGGTCGGTTCGCTCGGCGACGTGAACGGAAAGCCGGTGTGGGCCAGCGAGATCTGCTGTCAGATCTCCGGAGGCGGCGGCTACGGCGCGCAGTACGACCCGACGATGGCGGGCGCGCTCGTGCTGACCAACTACATCTACACGGACATGTCGTACGCCGACGACGCGGCGTTCCAGTGGTGGACCGCGCTCTCCTCCGAGCTCGGCTGCGACCCGGCGACCTCCAGCACCTGCGCCACCAGTGTGAACTCCTCCGGCTGGAACGACGGCCTGCTCTACTACGACCCGAACTACGCCTCGGACGGCAACCAGGCCGTCTACACGACCAAGCGCTTCTACGCGCTCGGCCAGTACAGCCGGTTCGTCCGACCCGGCGCGGTGCGCTACGGCGTCTCGGGCTCGCCGTCCGGGGTGCAGACGATGGCCTTCTGGAACAGCTCCAAGGGCCAGTGGGACGTCGTCGCCACGAACACCAACACGTCCGCGACCACGCTGAGCCTGAACCTGAACAGCGGCACCATCACCTCGGCCGGCGCGTACCAGACCGACTCCGGCGAGAACCTGGCGAGCATCTCGGCGCCGACCGTCTCCGGCTCGACGATCAGCGCCTCGCTGCCCGCGCAGAGCGTGACCACGTACGTCCTCGGCAGCTCCGGCAGCCCGAGCAGCGGCGGTGTCAGCACGCAGGAACTCGTCGGCAACCAGTCCGGCAAGTGCCTCGACGTGCCCGGCGCATCGACGACCAACGGCACGCAGCTGGAGATCTACACCTGCGGCGCCGGCAGCAACCAGGAGTACACGCTCCAGGCGAACGGCGAGATCACGGTCTACAGCGGCAGCAGCGAGAAGTGCCTCGACGCGTACAACCAGGGCAAGACCGCCGGCACGGTCGTGGACATCTACACCTGCAACGCCGGCGGCAACCAGCTCTGGCAGGTCCATCCGGACGGCAGCATCACGAACAACGAGTCAGGCCTCTGTCTCGATGTGATCGGCCAGGGCACGTCGAACGGCACGAAGCTCGACCTGTACACGTGCAACGGCGGCGGCAACCAGCAATGGACACTCGGATAGCCGACGGCCGCCCGGCCGAGGTCGAGCCTCGGCCGAACGGGTGACCAGGATGAATCGGTGACCCTCGGATGAACCGGTGCGCGCGGCGCCTCGGACGTGGCCCGACTCGGCTACGTCCGAGGCGCCGCCGTGCTGTCCCGGACGATCAGCCGGGTCGGCACTATGATCTTGCTGTTCTCCTGCTCGCCGCCCACCTTGGCCAGCAGGTTCTGGATCGCCTGCCTGCCGACCTCGCCGAAGTCCTGCCGGATCGTGGTCAGCGGCGGCCAGAAGGAGTGCGCCTCCTCCAGGTCGTCGAAGCCGACGACGCTGATGTCCCTGGGAACGTCCCGGCCGAGCTCGTGCAGCGCGCGCATCAGGCCGAGCGCCATCTGGTCGTTCGCCGCGAAGATCGCGGTCACGTCATCGCGCTGGCCGAGCGTGATCCCGTGCCGGAAGCCGGAGTCCGTGGACCAGTCGCCGTACAGCACCGGCGGCGGCTCGATCCCGGCGTCCACCAGGGTGCGCCGCCAGTACTCCATGCGGCGCATCGCCGAGAACGAGGACTCCGGGCCGGCGATGTGCCAGACCTGCCGGTGGCCGAGGCTGAGCAGGTGCTCGGTGGCCTGCCGCGCGCCGTCCCCCTGGTCGGTGTCCACCACGGTGTACTCGTCGCCCGCGTTCGAGTCGATGACCACGACCGGCAGGCCGGGCGGGAGGGTGAACTCGGCCTCGTCCAGCAGGTGCGCCTCGAAGATGATGACGACCCCGTCCACGGCCGCCTCGCTGAGCCTGCTGTACGCGCCGGAGACCTGGCCGAGCGTCGCCTCGCGCACCGGCAGCAGCGTCACCGAGTAGTCCGCCTTCGCGGCCTCGGTGGCGATCGCGTTGAGGGTGCTCATGTTTCCGAACGTGCGCAGCGTGAACATGATCACGCCGATGGCCCGGAACTGGCCGCGGCGCAGCGCCCGCGCGGCCGAGTTGGGCCGGTAGCCCAGCGCCTGCATCGACTCGACGACCCGCTGCCGGGTGAGCGGGTCCACGTTGGAGTGCCCGTTCGAGACCCGCGACACGGTCTGCGCGGAGACTCCCGCGTGCCTGGCCACGTCCCCCATCGACGGCTGCTTCGAGCGCCGAACCGGGGCATCGCTCGAGGTCATCGGCCTCACATCTCTTCTCTACGGCAACGTTGCCGCTTTGTAATGTCATGCTCAGTGGGCATGGTTACGTGAACATGGTAGCGTCACCCCATCATGTTGACGTAAACATCAACGCCGATGCAGGAATGGATCTCATGACAGTGCTGTCAGCGGACTCGCCGCCGAGGACGCGGGGAACGGAGCTCAAGCGCCGTCGCCGGAGGAAGTGGACCGGCTGGGGTTTCGTGGGCCCCTTCCTGCTCGTGTTCCTCTTCGTCCTGGTCGCCCCGGTAGGTTACGCGATCTATCTCAGCCTCTACCAGAACAAGCTGATCGGCGGGAACAAGTTCGCCGGCCTGGCGAACTACTCCCAGGCGCTGACGGACTCCCAGTTCTGGACCGGCTTCGAGCGGGTCGCGCTGTTCCTGGTCGTGCAGGTGCCGGTCATGCTGATCCTGGCCCTCGGCGTCTCGCTCGCGATCGACAGCGCGCGGCTGCACTGGGCGCCGCTGTACCGGATCGGCATCTTCCTACCGTACGCGGTCCCGGCCGTGGTCGGCGTCCTGATGTGGGGCTACCTCTACGGCAACCAGTTCGGCCTGATCTCCGACCTCGACAAGTGGTTCCACACCACCCTGCCGAACCCGCTCGACAACACGCTGATGCTGCCGGCGATCGGAAACGTCGTCACCTGGGAGTACATCGGCTACAACATGCTGATCTTCTACTCGGCGCTGCGGGTGGTGCCGAACGAGCTGTACGAGGCCGCCGAGCTGGACAACGCGGGCCAGTGGAAGATCATCTGGCATATCAAGCTCCCCGCGCTGCGCCCGGCGATCCTGGTCGCCACGGTGTTCTCGATCATCGGCAGCTTCCAGCTGTTCACCGAGCCGAGTGTGCTGTTTCCGCTGAACAAGGACGTGATCGGCAGCGCCTACACGCCCAACCTCTACGCCTACAACCTGTCCTTCAACGGCCAGGAGTACAACTACTCGGCGACCATCGCGATCATCATGGGCCTGCTGACGGTCATCGTCGCCTATGTGGTCCAGCGCGTCGGCCAGCGGAAGCAAGGGGCCTGAGATGGCAGTGACCGAAACGGCCCGCTCCGGCGCCGGCCGCGCCGTGCGCCCGATGCGCAGGCCCGCCCGGCCGTGGAACCCGAACAAGCGCCGCAAGTCCAAGTCGCTGACCCTGATCATGACGCTCGGCCTGATCTACTCGCTGCTGCCGCTGTTCTGGCTGCTGGTCAACGCGTCCAAGACCGAGAACAACCTGTTCAGCACGGACGGGCTGTGGTTCGGCGGGCACTTCGCGCTGTTGGACAACATCCGGCAGACCCTGACGTACAACAACGGCCAGTTCGTGCAGTGGTTCGGCAACACGCTGCTCTACGTGGTCGCCGGAGCCGGCGGCGCGACGGTGCTGGCCACGCTCGGCGGCTACGGCCTCGCGAAGTTCGACTTCCCAGGCAAGCGCGGGGTGCTGGCCGTGGTGCTCGGTGCCGTCGCGGTCCCCAGTACCGCGCTGGCCGTCCCGACCTTCCTGATGTTCAGCAAGATCGGCCTGGTCAACACGCCGTGGGCGATCATCATCCCCTCGCTGATCAACCCCTTCGGCCTGTATCTGATGTGGATCTTCGCCAGGGACGCGGTGCCCACCGAGCTGCTCGAGGCGGCCCGGGTGGACGGCGCGCGGGAATGGCGGGTCTTCTTCTCCATCACGCTGCGCCTGCTGCGCCCCGGCATGATCACGGTTCTGCTGTTCGCGGTCGTCGCCACCTGGAACAACTACTTCCTGCCGCTGGTGATGCTGGACCAGCCGAAGTGGTACCCGCTCACCGTGGGCCTCGACCAGTGGGACGCCCAGTCGCAGACGGCCGGCGGATCCCCGATCTTCAACCTCGTCCTCACCGGATCGCTGCTCATGATCCTTCCGATCATGGTCGTCTTCCTGGTGATGCAGCGCTACTGGCAGTCGGGTCTGACCGCCGGCAGCGTCAAGCAGTGACCGCACCACCCGCACCAAGCAACACACCACCCTCACACAAAGAAGTGGAAGGAACGTCGCTATGACAGCAACGACTCGGACCGCACGGGCGTGGCGCCGCGGCGCCACCGTGCTGGCCGCGGGTGCCCTCGCGGCCACCGGTTTGACCGCGTGCTCCAGCAGCAGCTCGGGCAGCGGCTCGTCGTCCGGATCGACCGCGAGCGCCTCGGACATCGCGGCCGCGCTGCAGAAGAAGTCCACGATAACCGTGTGGGCCTGGGCCCCGCAGACCAAGGACATCGTCAGCGCGTTCGAGAAGAAGTACCCGAACGTCACCGTCAACCTGGTGAACGCGGGCACCTCGACCACCGAGTACACGAAGCTGCAGAACGCGATCAAGGCCGGCTCGGGCATCCCGGACGTGTCCCAGATCGAGTACTACGCGCTGCCGCAGTTCGCGCTCGCCGGCTCGGTGCAGAGCCTCGACGGCTACGGTCTCGACAGCCTCAAGAGCGACTACTCCACCGCGGTGTGGGACGCGGTCACCGTCAACGGCCAGCTCGACGCGCTGCCGCAGGACACCGGCCCGATGGCGTTGTTCTACAACAAGAAGATCTTCGACAAGTACGGCCTGAGCGTGCCGACGACCTGGGACCAGTACGTCGCGGACGCCCAGAAGCTGCACTCGGCCAACCCGAACGAGTACATCACCTCGGACAGCGGCGACCCCGGCTTCGTCACCAGCATGGTCTGGCAGGCCGGCGGCAAGCCCTACACCGTCAGCGGCACCACGAACGTCACCATCAACTCCCAGGACCCGGGCACCGCGAAGTGGGCGGCCGAGTGGGACAAGCTGGAGGAGAAGGGTCTGCTCTCGCAGATCAACGGCTGGACCAGCCAGTGGTTCACCGCGCTGGGCAACGGCACCATCGCGAGCCTGGTGACCGGCGCGTGGATGCCGGGCAACCTGGAGACCTCGGCGGCCGCCGGCTCCGGCGACTGGCGGGTCGCGCCGATGCCGACGTACGACGGCACCACCGCGGCCTCCGCGGAGAACGGCGGTTCCAGCTACGCGGTGATGAAGGGCTCGTCCAACGCTCTCGCCGCGGCGGGCTTCATCCAGTTCATGAACGCGGGCGACGGCGAGACCATCTTCGCCAACGAGGGCGGCTTCCCCTCGCTGAACTCGGTGCTGAACTCGAGCTCCTTCCTGGACCAGGCCCCGTCGTACTTCGGCGGCCAGAAGATCAACACGGTGCTCTCCGCGGCCGCGGCCTCGGTGCTGCCGGGCTGGAGCTACCTGCCGTTCCAGGTGTACGCGAACAGCATCTTCCCGGACTCCGTCGGCAAGGCGTACGAGGCCAAGACGGACATCGCACCCGCGATCAACACGTGGTTCAAGGCGTCCGGGACGTACGGCAGCCAGCAGGGCTTCACCGTCACGACCAAGTAGCGGTCAGGTAAGCACCCGTACGCAGTACGGCACGAGCACCGCACCATCCGGGCGTGCGGGCCGGCCGGGGACTCACTGCCCTCGGCCGGCCCGCGCGCGGGCGCGGCACGTCCGCGCGGCAGCTGAGGATTGTAGGAAACGCCCACATGAGCACCCCCGCGCGCCGGTTCGCGATCGGCGAAGAAGACTTCCTGCTGGACGGCGAGCCCACGCGCATCCTGTCCGGGGCGCTGCACTACTTCCGCGTCCACCCCGACCTGTGGGCGGACCGCATCGTGAAGGCCCGCGAGATGGGCCTGAACACGATCGAGACGTACGTCGCCTGGAACGCGCACAGCAAGCGCCCGGGACGCTTCGACACCGACGGCGGCCTCGATCTCGGCCGCTTCCTCGACACCGTCGCCGAGCACGGCATGCGGGCGATCGTCCGTCCGGGCCCGTACATCTGCGCCGAGTGGGACAACGGCGGCCTGCCCGCGTGGCTGTTCCAGCAGCCCGGCACCGGCATCCGCAGCAGCGAGCCGACGTACCTCAAGGCCGTCGAGGAGTACTACGAGCACCTGGCGCCGATCCTGGTGCCCCGCCAGATCGACCGCGGCGGCCCGATCATCATGGTGCAGGTCGAGAACGAATACGGCGCGTACGGCAAGGACAAGGCGTACCTCAAGGCCCTGACGGAGCTGACGCGGCGGATCGGCATCACCGTGCCGCTGTTCACCGTGGACCAGCCGCTCGACGACATGATCGACAACGGCAGCCTCCCCGAGCTGCACAAGACGGCTTCGTTCGGCTCGCGGGTCAACGAGCGGCTGGACAGACTGCGCCGGCACCAGCCGACCGGCCCGCTGATGTGCGCGGAGTTCTGGGACGGCTGGTTCGACAGCTGGGGCGGCCACCACCACGTGACCGACGTGGCCGAGATCGCCAAGTCGCTGGATGAACTGCTCGCCCGCGGCGCCTCGGTGAACATCTACATGTTCCACGGCGGCACGAACTTCGGATTCACCAATGGTGCGAACGACAAGGGCACATACGTCCCGATCGTCACGAGCTACGACTACGACGCGCCGTTGGACGAAGCGGGCAACCCGACGGCCAAGTACTGGGCGATGCGCGACGTGATTGCGAAATACACCAGTACCGATGAGACCAGCGTGGGTTCGGCGGAGCGCCGCACCGCCCTGCCGAGCCCACGCTCCCAGTCCGTTCGCGTGTCAACGGCCTTCGACTCGGTCGCCCCGCTCTGGCAGATCGCCGACCGCCTGGGCGCGTGGTCCAAACACGAGGAGCTGCCGACGAGCGACTCCCTCGGCCACTACTCCGGCTTCACGCTGTACCGTACCGAGATAGAACGTCAGGGCAGCGCGATCCTCCAGCTCGGCGAGGTCCGCGACCGCGCCCAGGTCTTCGTCGACCAGCGATCCATAGGCGTCCTCGCCCGCGACCACCGTGACCGCGCCCTGACGCTGCCCGACGACGCGAAGGGAACCCTCGACCTGCTCGTGGAGGACCAGGGCCGGGTGGACTACGGCCCCCGCATCGGTGAGCCGAAGGGCCTGATCGGCCCCGCCACCGTCAACGGCGCACCCGTGACCGGATGGCACGTCCTCCCGCTCAACCTGGACGACATCGCCCCGGTCTCCGACGCACTCCGCGCCCGCTCGGGCAAAGGCGGCGACAGTGACAGCGACCGCGACCGCGCCGACATCGTGGCAGTAGCGGGCCCCGCATTCGCCCGCGCCACCTTCGACGCCCCCGCGGCGGACGGGGACGGGGCTGGGGCTGCGATCACAGACCTCTTCCTCGACACGATCGAGTGGGGCAAGGGCGTAGCCTGGATCAACGGCTTCTGCCTCGGCCGCTACTGGTCCCGCGGCCCCCAGCGCACCCTCTACGTCCCCGCCCCTGTACTCAAGGCCACGGACAACGAGCTGATCATCCTCGAACTGCACGCCACCGCCTCGGCCGAGGTGTGCCTGCTCGCACAGCAGGAGCTAGGGCACACAGAGTTCTGAGGTACATGGGTCGGAGGTGCCGCGGTAAATTCGGCCGCGGCACCTCTGCTTTCGCTGACGATCAAGTCACCGAAAATCGCCGCTTCGCGACTG
>NZ_DASZKT010000110.1:0-30387 GCF_035552695.1 Actinospica sp. | reverse complement strand
ACGTCGGGCTTTCCCGCGATTCACCGGCTGCCCGCGCGGGCGTGCCGAGCGCAGCTCGACGGATATCTCGCGCGCATCGTCGAGCACGACTTTCGGGAACAGGGCTATGTCGTGCGACGTCCGGCCACGCTGCGCGCCTGGTTGACCGCGTATGCGGCTGCGACTTCGACCACAGCGTCGTACAACGCCATTCTTGACGCTTCGACCGCGGGCGATGTCGAAAAGCCCGCCAAGACGACCACGATCGCGTACCGCGACGTGCTTGCCCAGATCTGGATGCTCGACCCCGTCCCGGGCTGGCTGCCCGTCAACAACCAGCTTGCACGGCTGGCTCAGGCGCCCAAGCACCATCTGGCCGATCCAGCCCTTGCCGCGCGGCTGCTCGGCGCGTCCCGCGAGGCGCTGATCGAGGGCCGGGATCTCACGACGCTGCCTGCGGTTCCCCGCAGGCACGGCACTCTGCTCGGCGCCTTGTTCGAGTCGCTCGTCGCGCTCAGCCTGCGGGTCTACGCGCAGCACTCGGAGGCGTCGGTCAGCCATCTGCGGACCTCCGATGCCAACCACGAGGTGGACTTCATCGTCGAACGCGACGATCACCGCGTCGTGGCCGTCGAGGTGAAACTCAGCAGCAATGTGACGGACGGGGACGTGGCCCACCTTCGCTGGCTGCGCGACAAGCTCGGCGGTGAGTTGCTGGATGCCGCCGTGCTCTACACCGGTAAGACGGCGTACCGGCGTGCCGACGGCATCGCGGTGATCCCGGCCGTGCTCCTGGGGCCGTGAGGCCGTTCGACGGTCGGGTCCGGGTGCCGATTCGGTCGGTCGGGAATGCGTGACCTTTCCGCTGACGGGGCGTTAGGCGATCGGACGCGCGCCCGCCAATCGGGGGAATCCACGGCTCGGGAGGGGACGGGTGGCCCGGAACCGGGCAGGTGCATCCGGTAAGGCAAGCAGATAAACGGGTCGCGCGTAGAGCACAGCACCGGAGGCGGGAAAAAATGGCACAGCAGGACGGGGAGGACCGGGTCCGCGGGACTCAGCAGGGCGCGGGAGCGGGCGGCGGCGCCGCGGGCACGGGGCACAAGGAGATCGGGGAGCTGCTGCTGCAGGCCCGGCTCGACCGCGGCCTCACCGCACGTGAAGTCAGTGAACTGACACGCATCACGCCGGAGACGCTGCGGCGGGTCGAGGCGGGGCAGTTCGAGCACTGCGGGGGCGACGTCTACGCCCGCGGGCACATCCGCGCCTATGCGCGCGCGGTCGGGGTGGACCCGGAGCCGCTGCTGCTCAGGTACGGCGCCGTCCACCTTCCCCCGCTGACGAAACGCGACCTGCGCAAGCCGCGCACCGCGAATCCGAGCGCGCCGCCGCGTACCGACAAGCCGCTCGGCTCGGCCCGCAAGGACGCCCGGCAGGCGGCCACGAACCGGGCCCGTGCGGTGCTGCCCACGATCGTGCCGGGCGCGCTGCCCTCGCTGGTGCCGATGGTCGGCGCGAGCACGCCGCCGGACCTGCCCGCGCTCAAGCAGCCGCGCCGCGAGGACTACACCGACGCCGACTCCGGCTCGGCCGCGCGGCTGGTGGACCCGCTGGTCTCCGACGGGGCCGCGGTCAACGAGGCTCCCGCCGCGTTCCTCGGCGGCGCGAAGACCGCGGCGGCCCGCTCCGGGCCCAACTGGTCGCTCGCGCTGCTCGGGGCGATCGGCGCGGTCGGTCTGGTGGCCGCCGTGCAGCTCTGGCCGCACGACGCGCCCGCGACGACCGCGGCGGCCGGTGCGGCGGGCGCGGCCGTTCCGCAGGCCAAGGCGCAGCACGCCGCGGCGCCCAAGGCCGCCGCCAAGCCCGTCACCCGGCCCGCGCCCGCCGTCGCGCCGAAGGCCCCGGTGGACCTCAAGATCAGCACCAAGACCGAACCGGTCTGGGTCGGGGTCACCGACTCGGCCGGGCGCCAGCTCTACTGGAACATCCTGGGGCCGGGGACGACCAAGGAGTTCACCGACAAGTCCCGGCTGGACGTCACGCTGGGCAACGCGGCGGGCGTGGCGTTGCTGCTCAACGGCAAGAGCGTGACCAGCGCCGGAACCGACGGACAGGTCGTCAGCACCAGCTTCGGCCCGCAGGGGCAGCTGTAGGCGGGAGCCGGGATACCCGGACCGCCGTCCGCGCCGGATACCCTGGTTCCATGCCGAGCTCCGCCATGCCCGAATCCACGCTGCCCGAAGACGCACGCGACGCCCGCGACCCGCGCGAGGCCCGCGCGTCGCACAAGGTCGCCCTGATCACCCTCGGCTGCGCCCGCAACGACGTGGACTCCGAGGAACTGGCCGGCCGGCTCGCGGCGGACGGCTTCGAGCTCGTGGACGAGGCCGGGCAGGCGGAGATCGCGGTGGTCAACACCTGCGGCTTCGTGGACGCGGCGAAGAAGGACTCGATCGACACCCTGCTGGCCGCCTCCGACCTCAAGGGCCGCGGCCGGACCAAGGCCGTGGTCGCGGTCGGCTGCCTGGCCGAGCGCTACGGCAAGCAGTTGGCGGACGAGCTGCCCGAGGCGGACGCGGTCCTCGGCTTCGACTCGTACCAGGACATCGGCGACCGGCTGCGCACCATCCTCGGCGGCGGGCACGTCGAGGCGCACGTCCCCACGGATCGCCGGCTGCTGCTCCCGCTGACGCCGGTGGAGCGGCAGGCCGGGACGGCCGCGGTGCCGGGGCACGGCGAGGGGTCCATCAAGGACCTGCCGGACGGCCTCGCCCCCGCATCTGGCCCGCGCACGCTGCGCCGCCGCCTCGGTGACGGCCCGTCGGCCCCGCTCAAGCTGGCCTCCGGCTGCGACCGCCGCTGCTCCTTCTGCGCCATCCCCTCGTTCCGCGGCGCGTTCCTCTCCCGCCGCCCCGCCGACATCCTCGGCGAGGCGCGCTGGCTGGCCGAGCAGGGCGTCCGCGAGCTGGTGCTGGTCAGCGAGAACTCCACGTCCTACGGGAAGGACCTGGGCGACCTGCGACTGCTCGAGACGCTGCTGCCCGAGCTCTCCGCGATCGACGGCCTGGACTGGATCCGCGTGTCCTACCTGCAGCCCGCGGAGCTGCGGCCCAGCCTGGTGACCGTGCTGGCCACGACGCCCAAGGTGGTGCCGTACTTCGACCTGTCCTTCCAGCACAGCGCCCCGGGCGTGCTGCGCCGGATGCGCCGCTTCGGCGACACCGACCGCTTCCTGGAGCTGCTCGCCTCGATCCGCGACCTGGCGCCCGCCGCCGGGGCCCGGTCCAACTTCATCGTCGGTTTCCCCGGCGAGACCGAGGAGGACTACGCCGAGCTCGAGCGCTTCCTGACGGAGGCCCGGCTGGACGCGATCGGCGTGTTCGGCTACTCCGACGAGGACGGCACCGAGGCCGCCGGCTTCGCGGACAAGCTGGACCAGGACGTGATCGACGAGCGGGCGGCCGCGCTGGCCGACCTGGCGGACGACCTGGTCGCGCAGCGGGCCGCCGAGCGCGTCGGCGAGAAGCTCCGGGTGCTGGTCGAGGAGGTCTCCGGCGGCGGCTATGTCGAGGGCCGCGCGGCGCACCAGGGGCCCGAGGTGGACGGCGCGGTACGGCTCACCGGCGACCTCGCCGGGGTCCGGGTCGGCGACCTGGTGGACGCGGTCGTACTGGACAGCGAGGGCGTGGACCTGGTCGCGGAGCTCGCGCCCGGGCAAACCCTGGAGCGCGGGTGAGTACGCCGGCCGACGGGCGGATAGACGTGGCCCCGGAGCCGGCGCCGGCTCCTCGCGCGCAGGTCTCGAACTGGAACGTCGCCAACCTGCTGACGATGCTCCGGATCGCCCTCGTGCCGCTGTTCGTGCTGGTCTTCGTGCACGACGGCGGGCACGACACGCGGTGGCGGCTGGCGGCGGCGGCCGTGTTCTTCGTCGCCGGGCTCACCGACCGCCTCGACGGCGAGCTGGCCCGCCGCAGGCACCTGATCACCGACTTCGGCAAGATCGCCGACCCGATCGCGGACAAGGCCCTGATGGGCGCGGCGCTGATCTGCCTGAGCGCGCAGCACCGGCTGTGGTGGTGGGTGACCGCCGCCATCCTGGTGCGCGAGATCGGCATCACGCTGATGCGCTTCTGGGTGATCAAGTACGGCGTGATCGCGGCGAGCCCGGGCGGCAAGCTGAAGACCGCGCTGCAGGCGCTCGCGATCTTCCTCTACGTGCTGCCGCTGCAGAGCGTGGCCTGGCTGGACTGGACCGCGACCGTGGTGATGGCCGCGGCGCTCGCGCTCACCGTGGGCACCGGCGCGGACTACGTGGTGCGCGCCGTGCGGCTGCGTGCCGGGCGATGAGACGATGACGGACATGAGCCAGAACCCGCAGACGGCACGGAACACGGCGGCCGAGGGCGGGACCGCCGAGGACGTCGACCCGGCGCTGCGGCTCTTCACCCTGGCGCTGCGCTCCCGGCTCACGCTGGCCGTGGCCGAGTCGCTCACCGGCGGCCGGGTCGCCGCCGCGGTCACCGCCGTGCCCGGCGCCTCGGCCGTGCTGCGCGGCTCGGTGACCGCGTACGCCACCGACCTCAAGGCCCGGGTGCTCGGCGTGGACTCGGCGCTGCTCGACCGGGTCGGCGCGGTGGACGGCGAGGTGGCCAGGCAGATGGCGCTCGGCGTGCGGAAGCTCTGCGGGGCGGACGTCGGCATCGCCACCACCGGCGTCGCGGGCCCGAGCGAGCAGGACGGCAAGGCGGTCGGCACCGTGTACGTCGCGGTGGTCGGCCCCGACGACGACGCCGTGGTGAGCCACGAGCGCTTCGCCGGGGACCGCGCGGAGATCCAGCAGGCGGCGACCCGGCTGGCGCTGTCTTGCGCGGTGGCGCATCTCACATCCTGGGCCGCGGGGTAACGGCCGGACAAAAGTTTCCCGGTCGGAAGCATGAACCGGTTCTGTCGGTGGCACGTCTTAGAGTGAGCGGTGAAGCAGACCGCGCAGATGAACGCACCGTGCAGCGCACGGTGCGGACGAGGGAATTTAGTTCGACGCTCGGCCGTTGGACGGGACGGTGGCGCTCCCCGGTGAAGGGAAGGCGCCGCCACCGCCGGACGACGCCACCGGTCCCGGCGGGAAGAAAATCCGGCCGACCCGGTGAATACCGGACCCGGAGCGGGTACGGTGGCCGCAAGCCGCTCCCCGTGACGCGGGGACGGCGGAGCGCGAACGGGCGCCGCCAAGGGTGCCTCCCGGCAGAGCCGGGAGCAGCCGGAATCGGAACCCGCGGCCGAAAACCGACTACGAGTTCACGAGAGGGAGGGAGCGACGCCATGATCCTGATCCGTCGCCTGCTCGGCGATGTGCTCCGGCGCAAGCGCCAGGACGAAGGGCGTACCCTGCGGCAGTTGGCCGCAGCGGCGAGAATCTCGCCCGGGTACCTCTCCGAGATCGAGCGCGGCCAGAAGGAGCCGAGTTCCGAGTTGCTCGCCGCGATCTGCGACGCGCTCGAGGCCCGGTTGTCCGACGTGCTCCGCGAAGTGTCCATCGAGCTCGCCGCGGCCGAACTCGCCGCCCAGCTCGAATCCGAGCGCATCTCCGCCCCGGTGCCCACGGCCCGGGTCGGCGCCAACGACAAGTCGTCCGTCAAGAGCATGCCGCTGGCCAAGCCGGTGGCGCGCGGAGCGGTGCGCCCCGGTGCCCGTCCCGCGGCGCGTCCGGTCACCCGGCGCACCCCGGCAGCGGTCGGCGCCGTGTCCGGCACCCAGAACCTCGCGGTCGGGCCGGTACCGGTACCGGCCCCCGCGGTGAACTCGGCCGCCTTGGGCCCGGTCAACGTACCCGGGCATGTCAACAACCCCGTATCGGCCCCGCACCTCGCGATGGGCTCGCCGAACCTGCTCGCCTATCCGGTGATCCTGCCGGGCGCGGGTGCCGTACCGCAGCTCGCGCTGCGATAGCAGGCGGACCACGCAGACCTGCCAGAACCTCAAAGCCGACCCCCGTTCCGCGTTCGTGGAACGGGGCTTTCGGCATGAGCGCCGCGGAAAACGGCGTGCCCCGGGCGGCGCTCCGTGCGACCATCGAATCACCGACACCCCTTCCGAAAGGCACAGATGACCAACTCCCGTTATGAAGTCGATTCCGAGTATGAGATCAATGGCGCCGGGAGCGACTACGACGGCGAGCAGTTCGACCGAGCCGACCGGGCCTCGCTGCGCCGCGTGGCGGGCCTGTCCACCGAGCTCCAGGACGTCACCGAGGTCGAATACCGGCAGCTGCGCCTGGAACGCGTCGTACTCGTGGGCGTCTGGACCTCCGGCAACGCCGTGGAGGCCGACGCCTCGCTGCGCGAACTCGCGGCGCTCGCCGAGACCGCCGGATCGCAGGTGCTCGAGGGCGTGATCCAGCGCCGCGACCAGCCCGACGCGGCGACCTACATCGGTTCGGGCAAGGCCAGGGAGCTGCGCGACATCGTCGCCGAGACCGGCGCCGACACGGTGATCTGCGACGGGGAGCTGACCCCGGCCCAGCTGATCCACCTGGAGGACGTGGTCAAGGTCAAGGTGGTGGACCGCACCGCGCTGATCCTCGACATCTTCGCCCAGCACGCCAAGTCCCGCGAGGGCAAGGCGCAGGTCGCGCTCGCGCAGATGCAGTACATGCTGCCGAGGCTGCGCGGCTGGGGCCAGTCGCTGTCCCGGCAGATGGGCGGCGGCGGTACGGCCGGGGGCGGCGGCATCGCCACCCGCGGTCCCGGTGAGACGAAGATCGAGCTGGACCGGCGGCGGATCCGCGAGAAGATGGCGAAGATGCGCCGGGAGATCGCGGCGCTCGGCAAGGGCCGCGACGCCAAGCGGCACGAGCGGCGGCGCAACGCCGTCCCGTCCGTGGCCATCGCCGGGTACACCAACGCCGGCAAGTCCTCGCTGCTCAACCGGCTCACCGGAGCCGGGGTGCTGGTGGAGGACGCGCTGTTCGCCACCCTGGACCCGACCGTGCGGCGCACCGAGACCGCCGGCGGCCGCGGCTACACCGTCGCGGACACCGTCGGCTTCGTCCGGCACCTGCCGCACCTGCTCGTCGAGGCCTTCCGGTCCACGCTCGAGGAGGTGGTGGACGCGGACCTGATCCTGCACGTGGTCGACGCCTCGGACGCCGACCCCGAGGGCCAGGTGGCCGCGGTCCGCGAGGTGCTGCAGGAGATCGGCGCGGCCAAGGTCCCGGAGATCGTGGTGTTCAACAAGGCGGACGCCGCGGACCCGGACGTGCTCGCCCGGCTGCGCCGCCGCGAGCCGCACTCCGTGGTGGTCTCCGCGCGAACCGGCGCCGGCATCGACAAGCTGCTGGCCGCGATCGAGGACGACCTGCCCCGCCCCGCCTTCGAGGTGGACGCGGTGATCCCGTACGGCCGCGGCGACCTGATCTCGCGTATCCACCAGCACGGCGAACTGCTCAGCGAGACGCACCTGGAGACCGGCACCCGCGTGCTGGCCCGGGTGGACGCCCCGCTGAACGCCGCGCTCGCCGAATACCTGAGCTGATTCTCCGTCAACCGCCGGGCCCGAGGAACCTCTCAGGCCCGGCGGTTCGCTCATCCTACTTGTCACTCACAGTAGTGAATCGGTTTGACGCGGTCATGGCGCCTGGATAAGGCTTGCCTCACAACGATCTTCTGATGAACGCGGCATCGGAACGAGCTGTGAGGTCAAGACTTGAGCGTCGACGAGCTTTGCGATCCCGAGGGCGTGCTGGCCAGGCAGCAGGCGCGGGAATCGTCGGCGCGCAGCTACGCCCGGCACCTGCCGGTGGTGCCCGTCCGCGCGGAGGGCATGACCGTGTACGGCGCGGACGGCCGCACATACCTGGACTGCCTCGCCGGCGCCGGCTCGCTCGCGCTCGGCCACAACCACCCGGTCACCGTCGAGGCCGTGCGCAGGGTCCTTGACCAGGGCGCGCCGATACACGTGCTGGATCTGGCGACGCCGATCAAGGACGAGTTCACCGATACCCTGCTCGGCCTGCTCCCCGGCGAACTGGCCGGGGACGCGCGGGTGCACTTCTGCGGGCCGAGCGGCTCCGACGCCGTCGAGGCCGCGTTCAAGCTGGCGCGCACCGCCACCGGCCGCTCCGGGCTCGTCACCTTCACCGGCGCGTACCACGGGATGACGGCCGCCGCGCTCGCGGCCAGCGGGAACGTGGCGGTACGCACTCCGGCGCGGGTGCTGGACTCGGGCGTGACCCGGCTGCCCTTCCCGCAGGACTACCGCTGCCCGTACGGCGTCGGCGGGATCGCGGGGGAGCGCATCGCCGTGGAGCACGCTCGGCGGCTGTTCGACGATCCGGGCAGCGGTATGACCCCTCCCGCGGCCGTGATCGTCGAACCCGTACAGGGCGAGGGCGGCGTGATCCCCGCGCCGGACGGCTGGCTGCGGTCGCTTTCCGCGCTCGCCGGCGAACACGGCATGCCGCTGATCGCCGACGAGGTGCAGACCGGCCTCGGGCGCACCGGAGAGATGTGGGGCGTGGACCACGCCGAGGTCGTGCCGGACATCATGGTGCTGTCCAAGGCCATCGGCGGCGGCCTGCCGCTGGCCGTGATCGTCTACCGCTCGAAGTACGACGTCTGGGAAGAGGGCGCGCACACCGGCACGTTCCGCGGCCACCAGCTGGCGATGGCCGCGGGAACGGCGACCATGCGCTTCGTCGCCGAGAACAGCCTGGCCGAGCGGTCCCGCAAGCTCGGCGACCGACTGCGCGCCGAGTTCGTCGACGCGATGGCCGAACTGCCCGCGATCGGCGACGTACGCGGCAGGGGCCTGATGATCGGCCTCGACCTGGTGGACCCGGAGGCTTCGGTGGACGCGCTCGGCGCCCGGCCCGCCGCGCCCGGCCTGGCCCGCCGCGTGCGCGCGGAGGCGCTGGGGCGCGGGCTGATCGTGGAGCTCGGCGGTCGGCACAGTGCCGTACTGCGTCTGCTGCCGCCGCTGACCATGACCGAGCTCGAAGCCGAGCAGGTGCGCGATCTGGTGCTCGACTCCATCGCGGCCGCGAGCGCCGCCTGGCGACCATGAGCTCGCCTGGCGGACCACTCCCTGCGGGCGGGCCCGCGGCACTCGAGGCTGAGGTGCGTGCCGCGTTCACGCCGGTGCTGCCGCCGACCGGGCTCGGTGCGGAGTCGTTCGACGACCTTCTCGGCTACCTGCCGACCCACACTGTCCGTCCTTCGCACCCGTTCACGGCGGCTCACCTGCACTGTTCGCCGGATCCGGTGGCCGTCGAGGCGGACCAGCTCGTCGCCGCGCTCAATCCCTCGCAGGACTCATGGGATCAGAGCGCGGCCACGGCCGTCATCGAATCCTGTGTCATCTCCGAGTTCAGCGCCCTGGCCTTCGGCGAGCCCGGCGCCGGTTCGGTCACGTCCGGCGGCACCGAATCCAACTACTTCGCGCTGCTGCTCGCCCGCGATGCCGCACTCTCCCGCGCGTACGCGGTCGATGCCGCCGAGTCGGGCATCCCCGCGTCCGCCGCAGGTCGGCTGCGCATCCTGACCTCGGACGTAGCGCACTTCTCCGTCGCTCGCGCCGCCGCGCAACTCGGGCTCGGCGAACGCGCCGTCGTTTCGGTACCCGTGCACGAAGACCACCGCATCGATCCGGCCGCGCTCGCGCAGGCAGCGCAGCGGATCGATGCCGCCGGGGACACGCTCGTCGCCGTCGTGGCCACGGCAGGGACGACCGACGCCGGAGCCATCGACCCGCTCGCCGAGTGCGCGGACGTGGCCGGCGAGCACGGCGCCTGGTTCCACGTGGACGCGGCGTACGGCGGGGGGCTGCTGCTCTCCAACGTCCGCCGCTCGATGCTGGCCGGGATCGAACTGGCCGATTCGGCGAGCGTGGACCTGCACAAATTCGGCTGGCAGCCCATCCCGGCCGGCCTGCTGCTCGCCCGCGATCCGCTTGCCCTTGACGCGATCTCACGCCGCGTCGCCTATCTCTGCGCACCCGACGACGAGGCCGCGGGCTATCCGAATCTGCTCGGCCGCTCGCTGCGCACCACGCGTCGCCCGGACGCCGTGAAGATCCTCGCCGCCTCCCGCCACCACGGCCTCGACGGCTACACGCGGATGATCGAGAGCTGCTTCGCCCAGGCCACGTACGTCGCCGCCGCGATCGAGGCACGGCCCGAGTTCGAGCTCGCGCTGCCGCCCGCGCTGACCACTGTGCTCTTCCGCTACCGCGCCCGGCACGGCGATCCCGACCGGGTGAACGCCGAGGCCCGGCGCGCGTTGCTGGCCGCCGGCAGCGCCGTCGTCGGCCGAACCGCGCTGCCCGGCGGCGGTCCCGGCTCCGTGCGGCTCAAGTTCACGCTGCTGCGGCCGGAGACGACCTTCGCCGAACTCGACGCGCTGCTCGAACTCGTCGCCGCGGCTGCCCGCGCCTGCGACGTGCCGAGCAGCTGAACCCACCGCCCGACATACAGCCCGAGGAACCGCCCGTGACCACAGCCGTGCAGACGCAGCCGCCACCGACTCCAGCCGCCGCGATCTCGGACGCCGCCGCCCGGCTCGCCGTGGAGAGCCTGCTGCGCTGCTGGGTCCGCGAGCACCGGGTGCCCCGCCCGGCCGCCGCCGACCTGGTGCTGGAGATCGGTCCAGACACCGTCACCGTACCGGTGCGCTACTGGTCGGCGACCGGCTGGCACCGCTTCGGCCAGGCGCGGACGGGCCGGGGTCCGATCACGCCCGGCGAGCTGGCCCGGCTGATGGGCGGGGCCACCGCGGAGCGGGCGGCGGCCGAGGACCTCGCCGCGCGGGCGCGGGAATCCGCCGAGAGGATCGCCGCGCACCTCACCGACCGGGCCGCCGATCCGGCGCTCCCCGACCCGGAGGCCACCGGCATCCAGACCACGCCCTTCCTCGCCGCCGAGCAGGCGCTGCTCGCGGGCCATCCGCTGCATCCGAGTCCGAAGAGCCGCGACAACCTGACCGAGACCGCGTACAGCCCCGAACTGCGCGGCGGATTCCAGCTCGACTGGTTCAGCGTCGACGCGTCGCTGATCGCCGAGGACAGCGAGCTCGGCCCGACCGCGCACGACCTGTGCACCTTCCTCAGCGGGATGCTGCCGGACGACGGCATGCTCGTCCCCGCGCACCCCTGGCAGGCCGCCGACCTGCTGCGGCGGCCTGCCGTGCGGCAACTGGTCGACGCCGGGAAGCTGCGGCACCGCGGCCGGTCCGGCGCCCGCTGGTTCGCCACGTCGTCGCTGCGCACGGTCTACCGGCCGGACGTGCCGGTGATGATGAAGCTCTCGCTGGGCCTGAACATCACGAACTCCAAGCGGGAGAACCTGCGCACGGAACTGCTGCGCGGCATCGAGGCGCACCGGCTGTTCGCGGGCGAGGCGGGAACCAGGCTGCTGGCCGCGCACCCGAACTTCCGGATGCTCACGGACGCGGGATACCTCGCCGTGGAGGGCGTGCAGGGCCTGGACGTCTCGCTGCGCCATTCGCCGTTCCGGCCGGTCGACTATGTGTACTGCGTCGCGGCGCTCACCGACCTCGGCCGCGGCGCGATCTCCTCGGACGGAGCCGCGAACGAGCTGGCCGCGCACATCAAGGGCCTGGCCGCGGCCACCGGTCGCCCGGCCCGCGCCGTCGCCACGGACTGGTTCGGCCGCTACATCACCCACCTGATCATGCCGATGCTGTGGATGGACGCGGAGCTCGGGGTGACGCTGGAGGGCCACCAGCAGAACACGTTGATCCAGCTGGACGAGCAGGGCTACCCGGGTGCCGGCTGGTACCGCGACAACCAGGGCTTCTACTACCGGCAGTCGCGGATCGACGAGCTCGCGAAGCTGGCCGGGGAGCCGGAGCTCGGCAAGGAGAGCTCGACGATCGTGCCGGACGACGTGGTGACCGAGCGGCTCGTCTACTACGTCGGCATCAACAACCTGTTCGGCATCGTCGGCGCGCTCGGCTGCGCGGGCCTGGCCGAGGAACGCGACCTGCTCGCCGTCGCGCGCGAGCAGCTATCCGCGCTGCGCGGCCACCGCCCGACCGAGCTGCTGCTGAACGCGAGCAGCCTGCGCTGCAAGGCGAATCTGCTCACCCGCGCGGCCGGTCTGGACGAGCTGGTCGGCGAGCTGGCCACGCAGTCCGTGTACGTCGAGATCCCCAATCCCTGCTTCAATCCGGGAGGGTCCTGATGACCGCGACCACGCGGACCGCGCCCCCGCTCTGGTTCGATCTGACCACCCCGGCCGGCCGCCTCACGCTGGCGCCGGTGAAGCCCGACCGCGACCTGCCGCTGATCCACCGCTGGATGAACGACCCCGACGTCGCACGGTACTGGGAGCTGGACGGACCGCCCGAGCGCACCACCGAGCACGTCCGCACCCAGATCGCGCGGCCGCACACGCAGCCGATGCTCGCTCGCCTGTCCGGCCGCGCGATCGGCTATTGGGAGCTGTATCAGGCCGCCGACGACGCGTTGGCCGGTCACTACGCCGCCGAGCCGGACGACCTCGGCGTACACCTGCTGATCGGCGAGAGCGACTGCCGCGGGATCGGCATCGGCGGCGTGCTGCTGCGTGCCCTGGCCGACGCGGTCCAGAGCCGGAAGCCACGGCGCCTCGTCGCGGAGCCCGACGAGCGCAACCTCGCCTCCGTGCGCGCGTTCACCGCCGCCGGATTCAGCGCCGCGGCCACGCTGGATCTTCCGGACAAGCGCGCGACCCTGATGATCAGGGGGATCACGTGACCGACACCTATGAGCTCGTCGGCATCGGCATCGGCCCGTTCAACCTGGCACTCGCCGCCCTCGCGGAGCCCACCGAGTCACTGACCTGCCTGTTCCTCGACGAGAACGCGGGATTCGGCTGGCATCCCGGCATGATGGTCGACGGCGCCAGACTCCAGGTGCCCTTCCTCGCCGACCTGGTCAGCCTCGTCGACCCGACCAACCGGAACAGCTATCTGGCCTGGCTGCGCGACCAGGGCCGACTGTTCGGGTTCTACTTCAGCGAGGCCTGGCACGTGCCGCGCGCCGAGTACGAGTCGTACTGCCGCGCCGTGGCCGAGCGCCTGGAGTCCTGCCGCTTCGGCTGCCGCGTCACCGCCGTCCGGCACGCCGCCCTCGCCGACGGCCGCGACGGATTCGTGGTCTGCTACGACTCGCCGGAGGGTCCGCGCACGGTGCTCGCGGCGAACGTCGCCCTCGGAATCGGCACCGAGCCCGTCGTCCCCGGTGCGCTGCGCGCCCTGTGCGAGGACGGCGCCGCGCTGGTCTCGCACAGCGCGCACTATCTGAACCGTGCCGACTGGATCCGCGCGGCCGACGACGTGACCGTGCTTGGCTCCGGCCAGTCCGGTGCCGAAATCGTGCTCGACCTGCTGCGCGGGTGGCATCTGCCGGGCCGCAGGCTGCGCTGGCTGACCAGGTCCGCGGCGTTCGAGCCGATGGAGTACTCGAAGATCGGGCTCGAACACTTCACGCCGGACTACACCGACTATTTCCACGAGCTGTCGGAGCCGGTTCGGGACCAGTTGCTCTCGACGCAGGGGCGGCTGTACAAGGCCGTGTCCGACGAGACGCTCGCCGAGATCCGGGCCGAGCTGGATCGCCGCGCGTATCGCGGTCCCGCGTCCACCGGTGTCACGCTGCTGCCGGGGGTGGAGGCGATCGGCGGCCGCGTGGTCGATGCGCCGGGTGCGCCGGGCGGCGAGGAGCTTGACCTCGATTTCGTGCACTTCCGTACGAACACGGCATGCGGCATCCGTACCCAGCGGCTCGTGCTCGCGACCGGGTACGCGCAGCGTCAGCCGCGGCTGCTCGGCCCGATCGACGCGCTCGTGCGCCGGGACTCGCGAGGCAGGCCGCTGATCCGGCGCGACCACCGCGTCGTGCTGGAGGGGACGGACGCCGGTCTCTACGTGCAGAACGCCGAGCTGCACACGCACGGGGTGGGCACGCCGGACCTCGGGCTCGGTGCGTACCGCGCGGCCTCGATCCTCAACGCCGTCACGGGCCGCGAGCTGTACCGGCTGCCCGCGCGCACCGCGCACACCAGCTTCAGCCCCGCCGCGGCCGCCGCCGCCGACGAGGCGATCATCCGGGTGACCGCGCTCCCGGCCCAGGTCACGCGTGCCCGGCACGCCGTAGCACCCCGTCAGAATCCCAGCCAGCCGGAGGACCGCCGTGACCGACGTCCCAGCACAGCCCCTTCCCGTGCCGGATCAGTTGTCGCAGCAGGTGGAGATCCCGATTCCTCCGCCGGCCCCGCAGCTGCCGGATCGGTCGTTACAGGCGGAGATCCCGATCGCTCCAGCGGCCCCGCGGCTGCCCTCGCAGCCGGAGATCCCGAGCACCACCCGTCCCCGGGAATCGATGACCCCGCCGCCGCGCCCGAGGGCCTCGACTGAGACCGACCCCGCGCTGCTCTGGCGCGCGGCCGGGCGGCAGCTGCTGGCCAAGACGATCGGCGAGTTCGCGTACGAGGAGCTGCTGGAGCCGCGCGCGGTGCCCGAGGAGGACGGCTGGTACCGGCTGGCGGTGAAGGCCGCCACACCCGGCACGCCCGCGCCCGTCGTCGACAGCATGTACGGCCCGGCCGCGCGCAAGCCCGAGGGCGCGGAGACGGAGTACGCCTTCCGGGCGCGGCGCGGAGCCTACGGAAGCTGGTTCGTCGAAGCCGGCTCCGTCCGCCGGGACGGTCACCAGGCCGTGGACCCGCTCGTCTTCCTCGCCGACGCGCAGGGCACGCTCGGCCTGGCCGGGGACACCGCGGGCCACCTCGTGCGCGAGTTCGCCGCCACGCTCGCCGCCGACGTGCGCATCGCCGCGCGCGCCACGGCCACCGCCGCCGGACTCGCGGACCTCGGATACGCCGAATTGGAGGGCCACCAGACCGGCCACCCGTGGATCGCGTTCAACAAGGGCCGGGTGGGCTTCTCCGCCTCGGACACCGAGCGCTTCGCACCGGAAGGACGCAAGCCGGGGCGGCTGGCCTGGATCGCGGTCCGCGACGACCTCGCCGAATACCGTGCCGAGCCCGGACTGACGGCCCGTCGGCTCTACACCGAGGAGCTCTCGCCCGCCGAACGCGTCCGCTTCGGCGCCGAGCTCATCCGGCGCGGCTGCAACCCGGCCCGCTACTGGTGGCTGCCGGTGCACCCGTGGCAGTGGGACGAGATGATCCAGACGCTCTACGGCGCGGAGATCGCGGACGCGCGGATGGTCTACCTCGGCGAGGGCGACGACACGTACCTGCCGCAGCAGTCGATCCGCACCTTCAGCAACGTGGACCACCCGGAACGGCGGCACGTGAAGCTGCCGCTGTCCATCCTGAACACGCTGGTCTGGCGCGGCCTGCCGACCGAGCGCACCGTCGCCGCACCCGCCGTCACCGGCTGGCTGAAGGGGATCGCGGCCGCCGACCAGTACCTGACGGGGGAGTGCCGGGTGATCCTGCTCGGCGAGATCGCGTCCGTCTCCGTGCGGCACGACGTGCTCGATCGGATGCCGCGCATCCCGTATCAGTACCGTGAACTGCTCGGCGCGATCTGGCGCGAGCCGCTGCCCGCGGCGCTGGAGGCGGGCGAACGCGCCCGCACCCTGGCCGCTCTGTTGTCGGTCGGCTCCGATGGACGGCCCCTCATCGCCGAACTCATCGCCCGCTCCGGGCTGACCGCTGAGGAATGGCTCGGCAGGCTGCTGCGCGCGGTCCTGCCCCCGCTGCTGCACTTCCTCTACGCGTACGGCACGGCGTTCTCCCCGCACGGCGAGAACGCGGTGGTGGTCTTCGGCGAGGACGAGGTGCCGGTCCGCCTGGCAGTGAAGGACTTCGTCGACGACGTGAACGTGACGGACGCCGACCTTCCCGAGCTCGCCGACCTGCCCGCGGAGGCCGCCGCCGTACTGCTGCGCGAGCGCCCCGACTACCTCTGCCAGTTCCTCCACGGCGCCCTGTTCATCGGCCACTTCCGCTACCTCGCCGACCTGTCGGAGCAGCGCCTCGACCTGCCCGGCGACCGGTTCTGGGAACTCGTCCGCGCCGAGATCGCGGGCTACCAGGCACGCTTCCCCGAGCGCGCGGACCGCTACAAGCTCTTCGATCTCGCCACGCCGCGCATCGACCGGCTCTGCCTCAACCGCGGCCGCCTCCTGCTCGACGGCTACCGCGACCGGGCCACGCGTCCGCACGTCGAGCCGTACGGCACCGTCCCGAACCCGCTCGCGCCCCCGGCCCCCTGACACCGAGCCCGACCCGGAACCCGATCCCGACCCGTACCTCCGCGAACGGTCCGTCCCTGTCAGTCCGACCCCTTAGGCTTATCCGCCATGGGAAAGGCTGATCTCGACGGGTTGCTGGATGCCGCGGTGGGTGCGGTCGGCGGTACGGCACGGCCTGGTCAGCAGCAGATGGCCAAGGCGGTCGCCGAATCGCTGAGCCAGGGCGACCCGTTGCTCGTCGAGGCGGGCACCGGCACCGGGAAGTCGCTCGCTTACCTCGTCCCGGCGATCGCGCACGCCTTGGGGCGCAAGGAGCGCCGCGTCATCGTGGCCACCGCGACGCTCGCGCTCCAGCGGCAGCTCGTGGCCCACGACCTCCCGCTGATCAGCGAGGCGCTGACCCCGCAGCTCGGCCGCGCCCCCGAATTCGCGCTGCTCAAGGGCCGGAACAACTACGTCTGCCTCAACAGGATCAACTCGGGCGGCGATGAGGAGCCGGAGCAGGACGGCCTGTTCAACCCGAAGGAGCTGTCCGAGATGGGGCGGCACGTCCTGCGCGTGCGCGAGTGGGCGGAGGAGTCCGAGACCGGCGACCGCGACGAGCTCGCCCCCGGCGTCTCCGACCGCGTCTGGAGCACGGTCTCCGTCAGCTCCCGCGAGTGCCTCGGCGCCGGCAAGTGCCCGTTCGGCCAGGATTGCTTCGCCGAACTCGCGAGGGAGCGCGCCCGCTCGGCGGACCTCGTCGTGACCAACCACGCGCTGCTCGCCATCGACACCTTCGACGGGGAGATCAAGGTCCTGCCGGAGCACAACGCCGTCATCATCGACGAGGCCCACGAGCTCGTCTCCCGCGCCACCGGCGCCGACTCCGGCGAACTCACCGTGGGGCTCGCCGAGCGCGCCGCGCGGCGTTGCCACCGCCACATCGACGACCTGACGGCCCAGAAGCTCGACCTCGCCGCCGCCGAGTTCGGCGTCGAACTGGACGAGACCGAGCCAGGCCGCCTCACCGACCTGCCCGAGCCGCTCGCCGCCGCCCTCTCCATGCTGCGCGACGCCGCACGTGACGCCGTGTCCGCGCTCGGCAAGAACCGCGACAAGACCGACGAGGGCACCCGCAGGCAGGCCCAGGCGGGCGCCGAGCAACTCTTCGAACTCGCCGACCGCATCCTGCGGCACTCCGAGTACGACGTCGTCTGGCTCGACCGCTCCGAGCGCTCCACCGCGCTGAGGATCGCCCCGCTCTCGGTGGCCCAGCAGTTGCGCCACCGTCTCTTCGCGCGCACCCCGGCGATCCTCACCTCAGCCACGCTGAAGATCGGCGGCAGCTTCGACGCCTTGGCCGGAACCCTCGGCCTCTACCCGTCCGAGCGCGCCGACCGCTTCGAGGGCGAACGCCCCGACCGCACCGCGATGATCGAGGCCACCGCCGACTCCGGCGCCTCCGATGACTCTGGCGAGGCGTCAGACGGGTCCGCCGAGCAGTCCGAATCGGCGGACCACCCCATCCCCTGGCAGGCCCTGGACGTCGGCTCCCCCTTCGACTATCCGAAGCAGGGCATCCTCTACACCGCCAAGCACCTCGCCGCCCCCGGCCGGGAACTCGCCGAGGAGCAGTTCGCCGAGATCGCCGAGCTCATGGCCGCCGCGGGCGGTCGTACGCTCGGCCTGTTCTCCTCCATGCGCGCGGCCGACGCGGCGGCCACCGAGATGCGGCACCGCCTCGACTACCTCGGCTATCCGATCCTCTGTCAGGGCGAGGACTCGCTACCCCAGCTCATCCAGAAGTTCACCGAGGATCCGCGCGCCTGCCTGTTCGGCACCCTGTCGCTCTGGCAGGGCGTCAACGTCCCCGGCACCTCGTGCCAACTGGTCATCATCGACCGCATCCCCTTCCCGCGGCCCGACGACCCGCTCGCCAACGCCCGCCAGGAGGCCGTCGCCAAGGCCGGTGGGAACGGCTTCATGGCCGTCGCCGCCGCGCACGCCGCCCTGCTGCTCGCCCAAGGCGCCGGCCGCCTCATCCGCGCGCACGAGGATCGCGGCGTGGTCGCCATCCTCGACTCCCGTATCGCCACCGCCCGCTACGGGAACTTCCTCCGCGCCGGCCTGCCCGGCTTCTGGCCCACCACCGACCCGCAGACCGCCTACTCCGCCCTCCGCCGCCTGGACGAGGCCGCGAAGGAGCTGGAGAAGGATCAGCCCGCAAAGGCCGAATAGCCCCGCCCCGCCCGCGGCGGGGAGGAGCGAGGCCGGGGGCTACAGCCGGCGCATCACCGTGACCACGCGGCCGAGGACGATGGCCTCCTCGCCGGGGATCGGGTCGTAGCTCGGGTTGCGGGGCATCAGCCAGATCTCGTGGCGGTCGTCCTCGTGCGTGATCTTGAGCTGCTTGACGGTCGCCTCGCCGTCGATCATCGCGGCGACGATCTCGCCGGACTCGGCGCTGGGCTGCTGGCGGATGACGACCGTGTCGCCGTCCATGATGCCCGCCTCGATCATCGAGTCCCCGACGACGGTGAGCGCGAACAGCGTGCCCTCGCTGACCATGGAGCGCGGCATCGGGATGAGCTCCTCGATGGACTCCTCGGCGAGGATCGGGCCACCGGCGGCGATGCGGCCGACCAGCGGGACGAACTCCATCGCGCCGACCGAACCGCCGAGCGCGCCGAGGGCGGCCATCGCTGACTGGGCGCTGGCGGCCATCGTGCTGCCCAGGTTGGACAGCGCCGACTGGGCGCGGCCGACGGAGGTGGCGGCCGGCTGCTCGGCGGGGAGCACGCCGCTGGCGCCCTGGCTCTGCGCCATCCGGGCACGCCAGGCCTGGGTCGGATCGCTCGGGCCGCGCACGATGTAGGCGCGCGGGCGGTTCGGGTCGCGCCGGATGAAGCCCTTCGACTCCAGCACGACCAGCTGGTGGCGCACCGAAGAGGTCGAATTCAGCCCGACCGCCTCGCCGATCTCGCGCATCGAGGGCGGATAGCCGCGCCGGTCGATCGAGTCCTGAATCACCTCGATGATGCGGCACTGACGGTCCGTCAGCCGGAGCGCCAGCGGAACCTTCGTCACCGCCTCCGGCTCCCCGGACGCCGCGGCCGGCCGCCCGGCGGCGGTCTTGCCGGCGGCGCGCGCCGCCTTCGCGGCCTTCGTGCCCCCGCCCCCCGCCGCGGTGATTGCGGCCCGTCCCGACGGCTTGTCAGCCGAGCCCTTGCGCTGTCGCACGACGCCCTGTCCGCTCATCTCGGATCAATCCCCTTCCCTTCACTCGACAACGGTAGCCGAGGCCACCGACAAACGCCCAACACTTGTTCGAATGAGACGCCGTCGAACTCGTCCACCGCACCGGAGTCCGGGGCAGGGCCTAATGCCTCCCAGGAGCAATCTTGCGCCATCCGCGCCGAAAATCCCGGTCCGCGCGACCGATTTCATCCTCTCGAAGGAATTTGCGGCGAACACCCTTGCGGAATTCACCGGACGTGCTTGCCGGAGACCGGCCCGCGACCGGCCCGCGACCGGCCCGGATCGCGCAGCGTAGTCGCGCGTCGCCGCCGGGGCAGGGCTGAACGGGGGACTCCGGCTTGCGCGGTCGCTCGACGGAGGACTACCGTGGCACTACATCTTGTGGGAAGCCCCGGCAGAACATCTAGAACTTGTGGTATCAACGCAAGTGCAGGTTGTCATGGCCGCAGCGGGCGCCCCGGATGACGCCGTCGTCCGAAGCCGTCGCGGCCGTTGAGAGAAGGGAAGTGGAACGCATGTACTGCCCCTTCTGCCGCCATCCGGACTCGCGCGTCGTCGACTCGCGCACCACCGAGGACGGCACGGCGATCCGGCGCCGCCGGTCCTGCCCGGAGTGCGGCCGGCGCTTCACCACCGTCGAGACCGCCGCCCTGCTCGTGGTCAAGCGCAGCGGCGTCACCGAACCGTTCAGCCGGGACAAGGTCGTCACCGGCGTACGCAAGGCCTGTCAGGGCCGCCCGGTCACCGAGGACCAGCTCGCCCAGCTCGCCCAGCGGGTCGAGGAGACCGTGCGCGCCCAGGGCGCCGCCGAGTTGCCCTCGCACGAGGTGGGTCTGGCGATACTCGGGCCGCTGCGGGAGCTCGATCTCGTGGCCTACCTGCGCTTCGCCTCGGTCTACCAGGCCTTCCAGTCCCTCGAGGACTTCGAGAAGGCCATCACCGAGTTGCGCACCCAAGACGTTCAAGACGCTCAGAACTGAATGAACACGCGGCAACGCCGAACGCGCCAGTGGGGAAGCTGACCGCGCCTTGGATTGTTGACCTCTATACACGCGAAGGAAGCGGGAATGACGGAGACCATCAGCGGCAGCGCCCGCCGGAGCGGCAAGAAGGGAGCAGCGGTGCCCGGTCAGACGAGCAGCAGGAGCAAGACGACGGCGAAATCCGCGGCCCCGGCCGTCGCCCCGGGTGGCGGTCTGCGGATCGAGCGTGTGTACACGACCGCGGGCGTGCACCCGTATGACGCGGTGACCTGGGAGTCGCGCGATGTCGTGATGACCAACTGGCGGGACGGCTCGGTCAACTTCGAGCAGCGCGGGGTGGAGTTCCCCGACTTCTGGTCGGTCAACGCGGCGAACATCGTCACCACCAAGTACTTCCGCGGCGCGCTCGGCACTCCGCAGCGCGAGACCTCGCTGCGCCAGGTCGTCGACCGCGTCGTGCAGAGCTACCGCAAGGCGGGCCAGGAGCACGGCTACTTCGCCACCGACGAGGATGCGGAGATCTTCGAGCACGAGCTGACGCACATGCTCGTGCACCAGGTCTTCTCCTTCAACTCGCCGGTCTGGTTCAACGTCGGCACGGCGAGCCCGCAGCAGGTCAGCGCGTGCTTCATCCTGTCCGTGGACGACACCATGGACTCGATCCTGAACTGGTACCGCGAAGAGGGGCTGATCTTCAAGGGCGGCTCCGGCGCCGGCCTGAACCTCTCCCGGATCCGCTCGTCCAAGGAGCTGCTCTCCTCCGGCGGCAACGCCTCGGGTCCGGTCTCCTTCATGCGCGGCGCCGACGCGTCGGCCGGCACCATCAAGTCCGGCGGCGCCACCCGGCGTGCCGCGAAGATGGTCGTGCTCGACGTGGACCACCCGGACGTCCGGGAGTTCGTGCAGACCAAGGCGCGCGAAGAGGACAAGATCCGCGTGCTGCGCGACGCCGGATTCGACATGGACCTCGGCGGCGGCGACATCACCTCGGTCCAGTATCAGAACGCGAACAACTCGGTCCGGGTGAACGACAAGTTCATGCGCGCGTACGAGGAGGGCGCCGACTTCGGTCTCCTCGCCCGCACCACCGGCGAGGTCATCGAGAACGTCGACGCGAAGGACCTGTTCCGGCAGATCGCGACCGCCGCCTGGGAGTGCGCCGACCCCGGCCTGCAGTACGACGACATCATCAACGACTGGCACACGAACCCGAACACCGGCCGGATCACCGCGTCGAACCCGTGCTCGGAGTACCTGTCGCTGGACAACTCCTCCTGCAACCTGGCCTCGCTGAACCTGCTCAAGTTCCTCAAGGACGACGACAGCTTCGACCACGAGCTGTTCACCAGGGCCGTCGAGCTGATCATCACCGCGATGGACATCTCGATCTGCTTCGCGGACTTCCCGACCGAGGCCATCGGCCAGACCACCCGCGACTTCCGCCAGCTCGGCATCGGCTACGCCAACCTCGGCGCGCTGCTGATGGCGACCGGCCACGCGTACGACTCCGAGGGCGGCCGGGCCATCGCCGCCGCCATCTCGGCCCTGATGACCGGCACCGCGTACCGCCGCTCGGCGGAGCTGGCCGGGATCGTCGGCCCGTACAACGGCTTCGCGGTCAACGCCGAGCCGCACGCCCGGGTCATGCGCAAGCACGCCGACGCGGCCGGGCAGGTGCACACGCTCGAGGAGTTCGACACGGAGATCCTCGACGCGGCGAAGACCGAGTGGGCCCGGTGCCTGGAGATCGGCGCGGTCAACGGCTGGCGCAACGCCCAGGCGAGCGTGCTGGCCCCGACCGGCACCATCGGCTTCATGATGGACTGCGACACCACCGGCGTGGAGCCGGACCTGGCGCTGGTCAAGTTCAAGAAGCTGGTCGGCGGCGGTTCGATGCAGATCGTGAACAACACCGTGCCGCGCGCGCTCAAGAACCTGGCCTACCCGCAGGAGCAGATCGAGGCGATCGTCGCCTACATCGCCGAGCACGGCCACGTGGTCGACGCCCCGGCGCTGCGTCCGGAGCACTACGAGGTCTTCGACTGCGCGATGGGCGAGCGCTCGATCGCGCCGATGGGCCACGTGCTGATGATGGCCGCGATCCAGCCGTTCATCTCGGGTTCGATCTCGAAGACGGTCAACCTGCCGGAGTCGGCGACCGTCGAGGACATCGAGCGGATCTACTACGAGGGCTGGAAGCTGGGCCTGAAGGCGCTCGCGGTCTACCGCGACAACTGCAAGGTCGGCCAGCCGCTGCAGGACGCCAAGGGCGCGAAGAAGGAGGCCGCGGCGAGGGCGGCGGCCGAGGCGGCCGCGTCCACCGCCGTCCCCGCGCAGTCCGCGCCGGCCCCGATCGTGCAGACGGTGATCGAGCGCAGCCCGACCCGCAAGCGGCTGCCGAAGTCGCGCACCGGCACGACGACCTCGTTCTCGGTCGGCGGCGCCGAGGGCTACATGATCGCCAATTCCTACCCGGACGACGGCCTCGGCGAGGTCTTCCTCAAGATGGCGAAGCAGGGCTCGACCCTCGCGGGCATGATGGACGCGTTCTCCATCGCCATCTCGGTGGGTCTGCAGTACGGCGTGCCGCTGGAGACGTACATCTCGAAGTTCACCAACATGCGCTTCGAGCCGGCGGGCCTGACCGAGGACCCGGACGTGCGGATGGCCCAGTCGATCCTCGACTACATCTTCCGCAGGCTCGCGCTGGACTACCTGCCCTTCGACGTGCGCGCGGACTACGGCATCTACTCGGCCTCCGAGCGCCAGCGCCAGCTGGAGACCGGCTCGTACCTGCCGGCCGAGGACGCCTCCGACACGGACTTCACCGAGCTGGCCCAGTCCGCGCCGATAGAGCGCCACGCCCCGAACAAGGCCGAGGGCGACGCCCCGGCCGACAGCGGCAGCGCGACGGGCGGTGTCACCACGGACAGCGGCGCGACGGGAAGCGGCACAGCCGCCGCAGCCCTGGCCGCCGCCCCATCCTCCGCGCACTCCTCCATGGAGCTGCTGGAAGCCAAGCTCGGCCACGCCGCCGACGCCCCGCTCTGCGCCAACTGCGGCACCAAGATGCGCCCGGCCGGCTCGTGCTACGTCTGCGAAGGCTGCGGCTCCACCAGCGGCTGCAGCTGATTCTGGGCGCTGCCTCACGGTGAACCTCCCAATGAACCCACTGAACGTGCTGACTGCGGCTGGGATTAGCATGTTCAGTGGGTTCATTGGGAGGTTCTGTGCGATCGGCTTCGGCCGCGGGTCCGAGGCGGATCGAATACTTCACCACGGTGATCGCCGACGCCTGTGGTCTTCGCGGATCGAGCAGCGGCGGCTAAGGCTCACAGGTCGGTCCGCTACGTGGACACGGCTGACGAATTCTGCGCGATTCGAATAAGTGCACTCAATCAATAGTCTGAGCGCCGCTGGACGTTAAGCGGGCACCTGCTGCGATCCATCCGCATCCGTCGAGGGCGGCGGCCCAGACAGGCCGCCGCCCTCAGTGGATCAGTGCATTGGTCCGGCGGTCAGCTGACGGACGCCGACTGCTGCCGCGGGACGTCGCCGAAGACGGTGCTGTCCGCGGTGCTGTTCCAGGTGCCGCCACCGGTCGACAGGTGCGTGCCGGGGGTGAACGAGACGCCGCGGACCACGGTCTTGTTTGCCGGGGCCACGACGGTGTGGAAGCTCTCCTTCGACGGGAGCGTGCTGGCCGCGACCTTGTCGGTGATCGACACCAGCCGGTTCGGGTCCGCGCCCTCGTCTCCGCCGCCGCTGACGGTGGAGGTCACGGCCCAGATCGACACGGTGCCGTTCGGGTTGACCCGGCCGGTGAGGTTGCGCAGCCCGTCGGTCGCGGGCGCCCACGGCAGGCCCGTGCCGCCGGGGCCGTTGTTGTCGCCGGTCGGGTAGCCGGCCACGGAGTACGGCGTGCCGAGGTTCAGGCCCGTCCGGAGGGTGTAGGCGAGGTTCCACTGGCCGGCGGCCGGGTCGTACACCCACTTCTGCAGTCCCGCCGTGGCCGACGCCGCGGCCGCGCTGTAGGTGTTGGTCGCCGCGTCGTAGGCGTTGTCACCGGCGCCCTCGTCGGCCACGTACAGGGTGTACGGGTTGGCGAACCAGAGGCCGAAGGGGTAGTTGCTCGCGTCGGTGGCGTTCTTCGCCGGTGCGGTCGGGAAGCCCTTGAGCACGCACATGTTCTCCGGCGTGAGCCCGGGGTTCTTCGCGGTCAGGCCGAGCGCGGGGTCGTTCGTGTTGTAGGCGAGGTCGGAGCTCGTGGGCAGCTTGGCCCCGGCCACCGGAACACCCGACCCGGAGGGGCAGCCGGTGCCGCTGGTGTCGACGAAGTAGACGGTGTTGATGCCGTTGCCGCCGCTGCCCTTGGTGTAGTACAGGACGTTGTCGTACGCGGCGATGCCGCGGAAGTTGTCGTCCTTGCCGGCCTTGTCCGCGGCGTTCCCGACCTCGGTGGTGCTGAAGCTGCCGACCGGGGTCGGCTGGCCCGGGCTCTGCTCCTTGAGCGGCAGGGTCGAGGGCGTGATCATCTGGGCGCCCGCGCCGGAGATGACGCCGGCCGGCTCCGGGTTCGCGCCGTTGCCCGCGTTGCCGGCGGTGTAGTAGAGGTCCGCGCCCGGCTCGTCGTTCATGATCGCGGCCCGTCCGTTGTTGCCGGCGTAGGCGTTGGTCTCGGTGTACCGGACCTTGCCGTCGGCGCCGAGCTGGGCCACTTCCCGGTAGTGGGCGCCGGGGTCGGCGGAGGTCGGGTCGATGACGCCCGGGGTGTTGCTGTTCGAGACGTCGACCGAGCCCGAGGCGGCGTTGTACCCCATGAACGTCAGGTACCGGCCGTTGGTCGAGAGGTTCAGCGCCAGCTCCGACTTGGAGGAGAAGCTGGTGACCATCTGGTCGGAGGACGAGCTGACGCCGGGCTGTGTGCTGTCGGACAGCTCCGTCGATCCGACCTGCCGACCGGACGGCGTCAGCTCCTTGAGCGTGACCGGGGAAGTGACGCCGAAGCTGGCGTCTACGCCGTCGTTGTTGAAGACGTACGGATACTGACTGCCCGTCACCGCGGTCGCGCACGGGTCGTAGCTGGAACCGCCGCAGCCCGGGGGGAGTTGGGTGCTGCCGGCCACGATGGCCGCGCCGTTCTGGTAGACGCTGGTGGCCACCAGTAGGTCACCGGGGCGCAGCCACGTGCCGGACTACGACGGGGCGGACGCCTGGGCCCCCGCGGCCGAGGCCAGCGTTACCGTGCCGGACAGCGCGATGAGCGCGGTGCCGAGGGCGACGCGGCGGCGTACGGGGGACGAAGTGCGGGGCTGCATGAGCATGGCCTCCACAGGGATTCGAACGTCTGTTAGGACTGGAATATGTCAGACGTTAACTCTGAGAAAGACTCATCTACGACTACTGACACCTGAGCAGCGGGTGAACGCTCGGTGCGCGCGCCGTCGCCGGCAGTTGATGGGGCGGCTCAGGGCCCGAAGACGGCGGGCGCGGTGCCGTGCGGCGATCGTGGACGAAAACCACCGGATACTCGGGGAGTCCATGAATCGCTGCTGGTGACAGACGGGTTGCGATCGGTGTACGAGTCAGAATGACCCTGGACGCAAGTACTGAGGTACCGCTACGGTTCCTCGCGTGAACGAGGGCAGCACCGAGTCGCTGGCGGCGGCGTGGGAATACGTGCAAGCGCACGGTGACGCCCTCGACCGCGCGCGATTCGCCGCACTGGTAGGCCGGAACATCGAGGGCGGGCCGATCCAGCCCGCGGCGCCGCAGAATCCGGACGGCGGCTGGCCCGCCTTCTGGTCCGCGGGGCTCTCCACCCTGGACGGCACCTGCTACCAGCTTTTCCTGCTGCGCGGCCTGCCCGCAGAGTCGCTCGCCGCCGACATCCCGGCCGCGCTGGCGTTCCTGACCCGCGCTCAGGCGGCCGACGGCACCTGGAACGAGGGGCCGAGCCCGAGCACGCCGCTGTTCGAGATCCCGCACTGGCTGCTGCCGGGATCACCGGGCGCCCGCGCGTATCTGACGGCGAATTGCGCGGCCATACTGGCCGACTACAACGCCGAGCCGGACGCCGTCGCCAAGGCCGCGGGTGTCCTGGAGTGGCTCGTCGATCCGCACGGACGGCTGCCCGCGCCCCTCGTCGCGCACTGGCTCGCCGCGCGGGTGCTGCGGACGCAGGCGCGGATCATGGTGGTGCGTCGGCTCCTCGACGTGGTCGGACGCAGCTTCGAGCACTTCGACGCGTCCGACCTGGCCTGGTTCGGCGCGTGCACCCGGCCCGGCGACCGCTGGAACCGGCGGATAGCCGCGCGGCTGGTCGGCATGCAGAATCCGGACGGCTCCTGGACGGACGCGATCGGCGAGCAGTCGCCCGCGACGCTCACCGTCTCCGCGGCGCACGTGGTGCTGGCGGCCGACCAGAGCGGCCCGGTCCGCTACCCGGCCATGCAGGACCTGGACGACGACGAGTCAGACTGACGCCGTGGCAACGGACAAAGTAAACGGTGGTGACCCCGGTGCGGGGTCACCACCGTTTACTTGTACGACCAGCCGCGCATGCGACTAACCTCAGCTGCTCGAGTCGCTCGCCGAGGCCAGCGTCGCCGTGGTCGTCGCCTGCTGGCCGTTGCGGAGGTAGGTGATCTGCACGCTCGTGCCGGGCCGGTACGAGTGCACAGCGGCCTCCATCGCGTCCGAGCCGTCGATCTCCTGGTTGTCGAGCTTGATGACCTCGTCGCCGGTCTTCAGACCCGCCTGCGCCGCCGAGCCGCCGGAGGTCACCGCGGCGAGCACCGCGCCGGTGTGCGAGGCGGTGGTCGAGGCGTCTTGGACCTGCACGCCGAGCACCGAGTGCGTCGGGGTCTGCTTGGCCTGCAGCTCCTTGACCACCGGCTCGGCCTGGGAGATCGGGATCGCGAAGCCGAGGCCGATCGAGCCGGACTCGCTGCTGCCCAGCGAGCTGGAGCCGGTGCTCGCGATGGCGGCGTTGATGCCGACCACGTGGCCGTTCATGTCGATCAGCGGGCCGCCGGAGTTGCCCGGGTTGATCGCCGCGTCGGTCTGGATGGCGTCCAGCGCGGTGGTCGAGGTGGACGGGGTGCTGCTGCCCGAGCCGCTGCTGTCGGTGGCGGGGATCACCGGCCGGTTCAGCGCCGAGACGATGCCGCTGGTCACGGTGTTGGACATGCCGAGCGGGGCGCCGATCGCGACGACCTCCTGGCCGACCTGCACGTTGCTGGAGTCGCCCAGCGTCGCCGGGGTCAGGCCGCTGACGTTGGCGGCCTGGATCACCGCGAGGTCGCTGGTCTGGTCCCGGTCGACGATGGTGGCCTGGGCGTTGGCGCCGCCGTCGAAGGTGACGGTGATGGTGTAGCCGCCGGCGGCCGCGGTCGAGATCACGTGGTTGTTGGTGAGGATCTCGCCGGTGGAGCTCAGGATGATGCCGGTGCCGATGTCGCCCGACGACGAGGACGAGCTGCTGTTGGCGCTGGACGAGGTCGGCGCGACGGTGATCGTCACGACGGACGGCAGCACCTGCTTCGCCACGGCGGTCACCGCGGTCGCGTTGGCCGAGCCGGTGTTCAGGCCGCTGGTGTTGACCGAGGTCGACGAGGTCACGTCGGTGCCGGAGTTCCCGCGCACGGCGTAGCTGATCCCGGCGCCCACGCCGCCGCCGACGATCGCCGCGACGATCGCGGCGGTCAGCAGAGTGCGGTTCTTCGCGGACTTGGCCGGCGCGGGCTCGAAGCCGATCGGCGCTGGGCCCTCGCCGTACGGCGGCAGGCCGCCGGACGCGGGGGAGGCCCAGCTCGGCGCGGCCTGCTCGCCGGATTCGTACGCGGCGGCCTGGCTCGGGCTCGGCGCGGCGTACGCGGGCACCGGAGCGGTGGCGGGAGTCGAAGCCGGGGCCGCCAGAGCCGGAGTCGGAGTAGGAGTCGGCGACGCGTACGGCGCGGGCGCCGGGGCGGGCGCGGGAGCGGGTGTGCCGGACGCCGGGGCGCTGCCGGGCGCGCTCGGCGGGGCGAGCGAGGCGGGCGGCTCCTGCAGCCAGCCCGAGCCGTCGCCCGGGGCCGCGCCGGTGCCGCCCGGCTGCGCGTCGCCCGGGGCACCCGACGAGTCCTGCGCGCTCGGCGCGATCGGAGTCGCCGGCGCGGGGTCGACCGGCAGCGGCGTGGTGGACTCCGGAGCCGAGGCCGTCTCACCCTGCTGCGGCAGGACGGCGGCCGGTACCAGCTCGCGGTCGGCTTCCTGGTCCGCCGGGCGCGGCTGCTCGGGCGTGGAGGGGAGGTCTGGCGTCTCGGTCATGCCAGTACTCTCGGCCCGACGGCTGAGACCATGCTGAGACAGTATGGAGAAGTCGTTGTGGAATCTGAGTTCGTTATCGAAACGAAATGCCAGGCCTCTGGACGAGACCTGGCATCTGGCTTCTGGGGCAGAAGATCCTGATGAGGATTCCGCCGACCGAGTGATGAGGACGGCCAGGGTGCGGCCGATCGGATTACCGCGATCGCGCGCCGGCCGGTAGCTCCTCGGCGACGGGCGAGCCCGGCAGCCACACGCCGAGCAGCGCACCGCCGCCCGGAGCGCGTGCCGCCGCGACGCGTCCGCCGTGGTTCTCCGCGATCTGCCGCACGATGGCCAGCCCGAGCCCCGAACCCGGCGTGGCCCGCGCCTCGGGCGACCGGTAGAAGCGTTCGAATACGTGCTCCAGGTCCTTCTCGGCGATGCCGGGCCCCTGGTCGGCGATCTGCAGCAGCCCGTCCGCGAGCGTGACGGTCACGGTCCCGTCCTCCGGCGACCACTTCGCCGCGTTGTCCATCAGGTTGGTGACCAGCCGCTCCAGCGAGGCCGGATCGCCGTCCAGATACCACGGCGAGAGCTGCAGGTCGTACGTCAGCGCCGGCGCCCGCCGCTGCACCCGCTCGGTCGCCCGGTCCACGATGTCGCGCAGGTCAAGCCGCTCGATCGTGTGCGAGGGCTGCTCGTCGCGGGACAGTTCGACGAGGTCCGAGATGAGTAGCGAGAGCTCCTCCATCTGCGCCCGCACGTCGTTCATGAGCTCGACGCGGTCGTCGGCGGACAGCCGATCGTCGTCCGGCGCGGCCATCACCTGGGTGAGCAGGTCGAGGTTCGTGCGGATCGAGGTCAGCGGCGTACGCAGCTCGTGTCCGGCGTCCGCGACCAGCCGTTTCTGATGCTCCTGGGAACGCGCCAGAGCCTCGAGCATGGTGTTGAAGTTGCGGGTGAGCTGCGCGAGCTCGTCGTCGCCGACCACGGGCAGGCTGCGCAGGTCCCCGGTCCGCGCGATGTACTCGGTCGCGTTGGACAGCTCCTCGACCGGCCGCAACGCCGCCTTCCCGATCGCGAACCCGGCGGCCGCGGCGAGCGCGATCCCTATGAGCCCGACGATGAGGGAGACGGTGGCCAGAGTGTTAAGTGTGTTCTCGGTCGATGCCAGCGAAATGGAAACGACCACCGCCGTGTCCGGTGCGGCCGGCAAGTCAGTCTCCGGATCCCGGTAGTCGTTCGGCAACGCGTAGACACGGTACTGCTGCCCATTCGCGGTGACCGTGCGTAGTGAGTACGCGAGCGTGCCTTGCGCGACCTCCTGCTCCGGCAGGCCCCAAGGCGCCTGATTGTTGATCTGCGTGGTGCCGGTGTGTGTCGTGACGTTGATGCTGCTCGGCATGACTGACGAGCCGCTGGCTCCGACAATCGTCTCCTGGAGGCCGGACATCGCCAACGCCAATGCGCCGTCATTGTGAAGCTGTTCCGGATCGGCGAGGCCGGTGTTGGCCACGATTACCGCGCGGCTTCTCAGGTCATTGTCCAGATTGTCATTGATCGTCCTGCTGAGCGCGATGTAGCTGATCAGCGCGCCGAGGGCCACGGAGAGACCCACCGCCGCCACGACCAGCATCGTTATCCGCGATCTGAACGTGTGCCGGGTGAACCA
>NZ_DASZKT010000109.1:0-30828 GCF_035552695.1 Actinospica sp. | reverse complement strand
GTCGGGATCACCGTCGCGCCACAAGGAGCCTTGATCGGCGCTTGTCGTCCGTGCCTGGTCAGCTGAAGGCGCGTCGGTAGCTGAGCGGGCTGATGCCCGTGGTCTGCTTGAACCGATCGCGGAACGCGGTGGGCGAGGCGTAGCCGACCTGCGCGCCGATGCGCTCGACGCTGTGCTCGGTGCTTTCGAGCAGATGCTGGGCCTGGCGGATGCGGGCGCGGTGCAGCCACTGCAGCGGGGTGGTGCCGGTCTGCTCGCGAAACCGGCGGATCAGTGTGCGGGTACTGACGCCCGCGTGGGCGGCGATCTCATCCAGGGTCAGCGGAGTGGCGAGGTTGGTCCGCAGCCAGTCGAGCACGGGCTCGAACCCCGCGCCGGAGGGCGCTGGTGCCGGGGTGTGATCGTGCACGATGAACTGCGCCTGCCCGCCCTCGCGCTCGAGCGGCATCACGGACAGGCGTGCGGCGTCGGCGGCAACGGCCGAGCCGTAGTCCCGCCGGATCATATGCAGGCACAGATCCAGCCCGGCCGCCGCGCCGGCCGAGGTGAGGATCTGCCCGTTGTCGACGTACAGCACGTCGGGATCCACCTCTACCTCGGGAAAGGCGGCGGCCAGCTCAGCCGCCGCCGCCCAGTGCGTGGTCGCGCGCAACCCGTCCAACAGCCCGCTGGCCGCGAGCGGGAACGTTCCGGTGCAGATGGACGCGATCCGCGTGCCGTTCCGCGCGGCCTGCCGCAGGGCCGCGCGGACGGGCTCGTGCAGGTCGGCCTCCGGTGCGTTGGTGCCGGGCACGATGATCGTGTCGGCTCCCGCGAGCGCGTCCAGGCCGAAAGGCGCGCGCAGCGTGAACGCGCCCGCGTCGACCTCGGGGGTCTGCGCGCAGACCTGGACGCGGTAGCCCTGGCGTCCGTCGGGCAGGCGGGTGCGGGTGAAAACCTCGATCGGTGTGCTCAAGTCGAACGGGATCACCTGGGGCAGCGCCAGGACGGCGACGGTGTGCATGGCACGAACCTACCCGCCCAGTTGCAGATGCGGAAACGCGCTTACTCGCTGACAGTACACAAAAGCCCAGTTCGTAGGGATCTCGGGGTGGGCGGATGGCCGCTGGCATTTTTCCGTTGAACATTGTCATTTATGCCACTGGGAGGCGTGCCGCGGCCTCGATAGCGTCGAGCAAGATCCGGCTCCGTCCGGCCTTCCAACCGTGAGGGGCTTCCGAATGCACGCACAGATCGTCTTGTTCGACGGGTTCGATCCGCTCGATGTCATCGCACCCTTCGAGGTGTTCTATGCGGGCGCCGCTGCCTCCGGCGGGGCGCTGACGGTGCAGTTGGTCTGCGCCGAGGGGCCGCGCGAGGTGGTCAGCGGAGCCGGAGGTCTGGCGCTGCGGGCGACCGGCATCCTCGACTCCGGGCGCGCGGGGCTGATCCTGGTGCCCGGGGCCTCGGGCCGCGTCGGGGAACCGGGCGAGGTGCCCGACATCGACGCCGGCGCCGTGGGAGCGTGGCAGGCGTATGAGTTGATCCCGGTACTGCTCGGGCGCGCGGTGGCCACCGGGCTTCCTGCGCTGCTGCGCGAGGCGATGGACAACCCCGCGGTGACGGTCACCGCAGTGTGCGGCGGCTCGCTGGTGCTCGCGATGGCGGGGCTGCTCGAGGGCAGGAACGCCACCACCCACCACCTGGGTCTCGACACGCTCGAGGCCACCGGGGTCAACGCGATCCGCGCCCGCGTCGTGGACGACGGCGACCTGGTAACCGGCGCCGGCGTCACCTCCGGCCTGGACCTCGGCCTGTACCTGCTGGAGCGCGAACTCGGCCCGCGCATCGCCCACGCCGTGGAGCAACTGTTCGCCCACGAACGCCGCGGCACGGTCTGGCGCGCGCACGGACCCGTCCCCGCTGCGTTCCAGCCCCGACGACCATCACCAACGCAAGGAGCACCACCGGCATGTCGGTTGAAGGTACCTGGGACCTGACGATCTCGAACCCGATCGGGCGGATCAAAGCCCTCGTCGAACTACGTCGCGAGCAAGGCGTACTGACGGGAAGCGCCCACGGCGCGGGCGAACAAGTCCCACTGCACGACATCGTCCTCGACGGTGATCACCTCACGTGGCGCCAGGCGATCACCAGACCGATTCGCCTGAACCTCGCCTTCGCCGTCACCGTCGACCGCAACCACCTCACCGGCACCTCCAAAGCCGGACGCCTGCCCTCCTCAAAGGTCGTCGGACAGCGCCGGCCCGCCGCCGACGCCCGGTAACCAGACCCCGCACACCGGGCACGACAGTCCGCGCACGGCTCCGTCCGGGCCGGGGCAGCGGCCCCGCGCGGACTGCGTCCCACGATCGCCCAGGAATCAGTGATGACAAAAGCGCTTCTCGCCCTGCACGTGATCGCGGCGATCCTCGCCGTCGGCCCGGTCTCCGTGGCCGCCAGCATGTTCCCCGCCACCGCCCGCCGCGCAGCCTCCGAACCGACGCGGCGCACGCACCTGACCCTGCTGCACCGGATCTGCACCGTCTACGCCGTCATCGGGGTCACCGTCCCCGTCTTCGGCTTCGCCACCGCCGCAAGCCTGCACGTCCTGGGCAGCCCGTGGCTAGTCGCCTCCATGGCGCTGACCGCCGCCGCCGCGCTCGTCCTCGCCGCAGTGATCCTCCCCGCCCAGCAGCGACTGCTCACCGACCGCGCGGCCGACGCCGACCCGGACACGGCCGTGACCGTGATGACACTCGATCGCGCCCTGTGCGGGCGCCTGGCGACCTACACCGGAACCTTCAACCTGCTGTGGGCCACCGTCACCGTGCTGATGATCCTGCGCCCCGGCTCCACCACCGGAGCGTGACACCGTGCCCCACCGCATCAGTCTCCTGCACCTGTTCACAGCACTCGAACTCGCCTCGCTGGCCGTTCTGCTGACCAACCTGGCCACCGGCGACTCGCGCCCGCTGGCTGCCGCTGTCGGACCGATCCACGGCGCCCTCTACCTGTGCGTCGTCATCTCCGTCGCGCGCCACCCACGAACCACGCCTCGCATCACCGCGCTCTCAGGCCTACCGGCCGTCGGCGGTGCGCTCGCACTCCGCCGACTCAACTCGCGGAACACCGCCCCACGCGATCAAGCCACTGGATGACTGCACAGGCCATCATCCGCTCCGCCCCAAGGGCACCGAGGTCCCGCGAGGCCTGGCTGCTGAGGCCGCCCCATCGCCGCGAGCGAGAATCGCCCCCCATCCTGGAAGCGCAATGCTTGAGAAGCACGGATGCTCGCCGAGCACGTTAAGTACCCACCCGTCAGCTCGCCCGCCGGTACTCGTTGATGAGGCCTGCGACAGCCGTACGCCGGTCGAATCCGGCCGCGGGCAGGGGCATGACGTTCGGGTCGTCAAGCGGTGCGAGCTGTCCGCGTCCTTGGTGCGGACGGTTGGAGTTGAAGTGCCGTGGAGTCGACACGGGCTTCGGCATCACTTTCGCATCCACGCTGGTTGAGACCGGCGCGATGCGGGCTCGGTACCCGGGTACTCGCACTTGCTTGGACCACGATCCGGAAAAGCAGCGTGGCTCTCGCGACCGTCCTTGACCTGTGCAGCAAGGAGCTGATCGGGTACGCGATCGCCCAGCACATGCGCGCAAGCCTAGCCATCGACGCGATCGCAACTATCGAGCACTCCGATATGAGCTCACGGACGCCCTTGCCGGCCCGCAAGTGCGGCAGGTTCCATACGAGGGTGCGAGGCCGTCCGGGTCGTTTGTGCCGGGACTTCGCCGCCCACCGGCGTGTGACCAGGTCGCGATGCCGGCGCAGGATCGTCGCCGGGGCGACCGGTAGGTGCACGGCGCCATGGCGGCGCCGCGGCATCACCGCCAGCAGAGCCGCGATCAAGGCACGGTCGGCCCAGGAGACCTTCGGCCGGGCACACTCGCAGAGCCGACGATGCAGAACGGCAAGTCTGCACCCTCAGGCCTTGATGTCCGACTGCATGGTGGTCCAGCCGGTCACGTCGTACATGACATAGAACTTCCGGCGGTATGCCTCCGACGCGCTGCGCATCCTGACCGCGGTGGCATCGCGGATCGGGCGATCCAGCCCTGATACCCCACGGTGAACTTGCCCGCCGCGTCTCCGGCCGGAGCCGCGGCGCACGCCGAACTCGTCTGCGCGGAGACCGGCTCCGCCCAGCCCGCCATGGCCACGGCCGAACCGGCCATGGTCGGAGGCAGGATCTTCCCGCGCATGGCCAGCGCGCGACGCCGAAATGATCTTCGTTCGATTCTTTGCATCGTCTTTACACGGCGGGTTGCCCCTAGCCGCGCAGCCGCGAGGCGTCGACGGTGACCGGGCATCTTCTGGACAGTGTTAAGAAACTTTCCCAACTCACAGTGCCGTCCGTCACGGTGAGACAGCCGACTTCGACCGCCGGTGACCTCCAGCGAGTCGACGGCCCCGCGGGGCCGGAATCAGCATGCGCGGCCACGCCCTGTACCCGCGACCTGCGCCGCGGCCTCCCACCCTGAGAATCACGGTAAATTAACGGGTAAATTGACAAGCTCTCTAACTTTATCGGTCAGCTGGGCAGAAAGAGCCGGAGCCGAGGCGGCGGTTCACCTGGGCCACGCGCTATTGTTAAATCTACCTAACGCCGACGGGTCACGGTTCAGTAAAGTCTTTGACTATTTTAGCAATTCGTTAATCGGCGCTGAATACCCTCAACCGATTGATACGGCGGGAGTCGCAGAAACCTTCGACCACCTGGCCTTTCATCGCTCGCGCCGACGCAACCTGCGCTCGTGCCGCCGCCAATCCCGTCCGCTTGAAGCCGAAATCGCGAACCCATGCATACCGGGTGAGACGAGTCTTGACAGGATTCGAGTTCAGTGCGGATACTTTCGATCGCCACCCAATCACATCCGGCAGACGAGTCCTACGCGGTCCATAGCCCTGCAATCCGCGCGGATCAGGCTGCTGAGACAGACGTCTTCACCCACCGGTCGGGTGGTGGTTGTTCCGGTACCGCGTACCGGCGTCCCTCGGCGCGCCGGACGTCCCATCGGTAGCACGGAACGGCCCGAACTCTCCGCCGGGCACGGCAGCGCCGCCAGGTCCACAAGTACCGAGGTCAACGTCGTGCGCCGCTGCACGGACCTTGACCTCACAGCCGAGGATGAAGGCCTGCGTACCGTGTTCCCGCTGTCCGCGCACTCCCTCGAAGCCGCGCCGTTCGCCGGCGGCGGGTCACTCTCCATTACGGCGCCTGACTGACGGTCAGGTATTCACATTCGAACCCTGCTCCGTTCATGCAGCGCTGCCCACGGTCCGCCGGCGCGGACCTGCTGCACCCATCTCCGAAGTCTTATGGAGGCACCGTGTCCCGAATAGTAGTCACAGGGGGAGCCGGATTTCTCGGGTCGCACCTGTGCGAATTCCTCACCGGCCGAGGTGACGAGGTCGTCTGCGTCGACGATCTGTCCACCGGCAGGCTGGACAACATCCGCCACTTGCTGGAATCGCTCTCCTTCACGTTCATCCAAGCCGATGTCAGCGCCGGCCTGGAGGTGAGGGGCCGGATCGACGCCGTGGCGCATCTGGCGAGCCCCGCCTCGCCCCCCGACTATCACCGCCGCCCGCTCGAGACGCTCGCCGTCGGCAGCCGCGGTACGGAGCATGCGCTGAAGTTGGCTGCGTTGCACGGGGCCCGTTTCGTACTGGCCTCGACGAGCGAGGTATACGGCGATCCCGCCGTCCACCCGCAGCACGAGGAGTACTGGGGCAACGTCAATCCGGTCGGCCCGCGCAGCGTGTACGACGAGTCCAAGCGCTTCGCCGAGGCACTCACCTCGGCCTATCGGCGGACGATGGACGTCAACACGGGCGTGGTTCGCATCTTCAACACCTACGGCCCGCGCATGCGCCCGTACGACGGCCGTGTGGTGACCAGCTTCATCACCCAGGCGCTGTGCCAGACTCCGCTCACCATCTACGGCGACGGCAAGCAGACCCGGAGCTTCTGCTACGTCGACGACCTCATCCACGGCATCGCCGCCATGATCGACTCCGCGGAGCCCGGCCCGGTCAACCTCGGCAATCCCGAGGAATACACGGTGGCCGAACTGGCGGACATGGTGCTCGCCATCACCGGTTCCTCCTCGACGATCGAGTACCACCGGCTGCCGACCGACGATCCCACCCGGCGCCGGCCCGACATCGCCAAGGCCCGCAGCGTTCTCGGCTGGTCACCGCGGATCGATGTCGAACTGGGCCTGCGCAATACCGTGGACTGGTTCCGTACCAGACCCGAAGAGGTCAACGCCGCCGCGGAGGCCGTCGCGGGCGAGCAGTTCGAAGGCCGCAGCCGCACACCGGTGCTCTCCGGCCACTCGTCGGCGCTCGCGTGAGCCCGCCGCCTCCCGAGCCCGGCGGCCGCGCGGCGCCGGGCGACGTGGCCCTGAAGGAACCCGGCTTCGACCTGTTGGCCGCCGAACTGCGCGAGCTGTCCGAAGGCAACGTTGTCGAGATCCGGTCGAGCGGACCGGTGCTCAACCGGAGGATCAGGCCGCGGCGCGCGTTCCTGCGGCAGCTGTTCGTCCCAGCCCTCTCAGTCGCCGACCGGACCCTGATCGCGGCCATGTCCGTCGGCTGGCTGGCGTGCCTCGTCGAGTTCTGGGTCTGGTGGTTCCAGCCGGGGCACCGCATCGGCTGGATCGGCCTGATCATCAATAGCCTGCTTTTGTTCAACCTCGCTGTTCAGCCGGTGTACTTCGTCGTCGCGGTGAACAGACTGCGCAGGGTCGACCCGGACGTCGAGGTCCCGGACCTGCGGGTCGCGTTCGTGGTCACGCGGGCGCCCTCCGAGCCGTGGCCGGTGGCGCACCGCACCCTGTCCGCGATGCTCAACCAGAACTATCCGCATCCTTACGACGTCTGGCTGTGCGACGAGCAGACGACCCCGGAGATCATGCAGTGGTGCGAGATGCACGGGATCCGGATCTCCACCCGGTTCGGCATCACCGGCTACCACCGCACGGATTGGCCGCGGCGCACCCGGTGCAAGGAGGGCAACCTCGCCTACTTCTACGACCAGGTGGGTTACCGGGAATACGACGTCGTCGCGCAACTCGACTGCGACCACGTGCCGAAACCCGACTACCTGGCGGAGATGGTGCGCCCGTTCACCGATGCGGCCGTCGGCTACGTCGCCGCTCCGAGCATCTGCGACGCGAACGTCGAGAATTCCTGGTCGGCCCGAGGCCGGCTGTACCGCGAGGCGAACTTCCACGGGCCGATTCAGGCGGGCCACAGCGGCGGGCTGGCGCCGGTCTGCATCGGTTCGCACTACGCCGTGCGCACCAGGGCCGTCCGGGACATCGGCGGCATCGGTCCCGAGCTCGCCGAGGACTTCTCCACCAGCTTCCTGCTCAACTCGGCGGGCTGGCACGGCGTATTCGCCATCGACGCCGAGGCACACGGCGACGGGCCGCTGACCTTCTCGGCGATGCTCGTCCAGGAGTTCCAGTGGTCCCGGAGCCTGACCACCGTCCTGCTCGGGCTGGCCCCGCGGCACGTGGGCCGGATGACCTGGCGGCTGCGCGCCCGCTTCACGTACGCGCTCAGCTTCTACATCCTGCTCACCGCGACCACGGTCGGCGGGCTGCTGATGCCGCCGGCCGCCGCGATCACGGGCACGCCGTGGGTAGAGGTGAACTACCCGGGCTTCCTGCTGCGCTGGTGGTCTGTCTCCGTCTGGCTGGTCCTGCTGACGGTGCTGCTGCGCCGGCGCGGCCTGCTACGCCCGCGCCACGCCCCGATCCTGAGCTGGGAGAACTGGCTCTACTGCCTGACCCGGTGGCCGTTCATCGCGTGGGGGGTCTGCGCGGCTGCGGTGCAGCTGATCCGGCCGCGGCCGATCACCTTCAAGGTCACGCCGAAGAACACCGACGGACTCGAGCCGCTGCCCGCCCGGCTCGTCGTTCCGTTCGTCGCGGTCAGCCTCGTGCTGGCGGCGGGCGCGCTGGCCGGCGAACTGACCACACGCGCGGTCGGCTACGTCTTCCTGTGCCTGCTCGGCGCCGCCACCTACTGCCTGGTCGCGTGCGCGGTGTGCTGGCTGCACGCCGTGGAGTCCGCGCGGACGGCGGCCGTGACCCGCCGTCAGGCGTTCGCGAACACGGTCGGCCGACGCGCGCTGATCGTCGCGTTCACCATCCCGTGCGTCGCCACGGCGATCGCCCTGTTCCCCGACTACGCGATCCGGACCCTGAACTGGTGACGGCCACGGTGCCGATCGCAGAGAGCGAGTAACCCACATGACGAAACCCACCACGGTACTGATCACGGGCGGGGCCGGCTTCATCGGCAGCCATACCTGTGTCGAACTGCTCGGCCACGGCTACGAGGTCGTCGTCGTCGACGACTACTCCAACAGTTCGCCGCGCGCGCTCGACGAGGTGCAGAAGTTGGCCGGGCGGCCGCTGACGGCGTACCAGGCCGACCTGCGCGACCGCGGCGCGCTGGACGCCGTCTTCGCGGCCCATCCCATCGACGCGGTCATCCACTTCGCGGCGAAGAAGGCCGTCGGCGAATCGATGCGGATCCCGCTGGACTACTTCGACATCAACATCGGCGGCACGACCAGCCTGCTGCGGACCATGCGCGCGCACGGTGTGCACAAGCTGGTCTTCTCCTCCTCCTGCACCGTCTACGGCTCCTCGGACGCGACGCTGCTCGGCGAGGACGAGCCGACCGCGCCCACCAGCCCATATGCCCGATCCAAGTGGGTGTGCGAGCAGCTGCTGGCCGACACGTGCGATCGGTACTCCGAGTTCTCGGCCGTCTCGCTGCGCTACTTCAACCCGGTCGGCGCGCATCCCAGCGGCCGGATCGGCGAGGACCCGCGGGGCGTGCCGAACAACGTCATGCCCTACATGACGCAGGTCGCCGTGGGCCGGCTGGAGCGGCTCTCGGTCTTCGGCTCGGACTACCCGACCCCGGACGGCACCGCGATCCGCGACTACATCCACGTCGTGGACGTGGCGGACGGCCACCGGCTCGCCGCGGAGCGGCTCGATGACGCGCCTGGCCTGCGCGTGTTCAACCTCGGCACCGGCGTCGGGGCCTCGGTGCTGGAACTCGTCGAGGCGTTCAGCCAGGCCTGCGGCAAGACGCTGCCCTATGAGCTGACGGACCGTCGTCCCGGCGACGCGATCCGCGCCGTCGCCGACGCGAGCAAGGTCGCGCGGGAGTGGGGCTGGCAGCCCAAGTACGACCTGGCCGCCATGTGCCGCGACGCGTGGCGGTTCCAGACGCTGAACCCGGCCGGCTACGACCGGGCGGCCGGCCCCACGAACGATTCCGCCCGCACCGCACAGGAGGTATGAAATGCGCATCACCGTCATAGGAACCGGCTATCTCGGCGCGGTGCACGCCGCGTGCATGGCCGAGATCGGGCACGACGTGCTCGGCGTGGATGTCGACGCGGCGAAGATCGAGGCGCTGGCCGACGGGCGGCCGCCGTTCTACGAGCCCGGATTCTCCGAGGTGCTCACGCGCACGCTCGAATCGGGCCGGCTGCGCTTCACCACCTCGCTGGCCGAGGCGGGCGAGTTCGGCGAGGTCCACTTCGTCTGCGTGGGCACCCCGCAGCTGTCCGGCGGGCACGGCGCCGACCTGCGCCACGTCAACGCCGTCGTGCACGGGCTGGCCCCGCACCTTCAGCACGGCGCACTGATCGTCGGCAAATCCACCGTCCCGGTGGGCACTTCCGCCGCACTCACCGCGGACCTGGCCCGGCTCACCCCGGCCGACGCGGAGATCGAGCTGGCCTGGAACCCGGAGTTCCTCCGCGAGGGCTTCGCGGTGCAGGACACGCTGCGCCCGGACCGGCTGGTGGTCGGGGCGCCGTCCACGCGGGCCGACGGGATCCTGCGCGAGCTCTACGCGCCGATGCTGGAAGCCGGCGTCCCGTACATCTGCACGGATCTGAGCACGGCCGAGCTCGTGAAGGTGTCGGCGAACGCGTTCCTCGCCACCAAGATCTCCTTCATCAACGCGATCGCCGAGATCTGCGACGCCACCGGCGCGGACGTGGTCACGCTCGCCGACGCCATCGGCCACGACACCAGAATCGGGCGCCGCTTCCTGTCCGCCGGCCTCGGCTTCGGCGGCGGCTGCCTGCCCAAAGACATCCGCGCCTTCATGGCCCGCGCCAATGAGCTCGGCGTCGGGCAGGCCCTCGAGTTCCTCGCCGACGTGGACGAGATCAACATGCGCCGCCGCCACCGGGTCGTCGAGATGGCCCGCCAGCTCGTCGGCGGCTCGCTGCTCGGCCGCAACGTCGCCGTGCTGGGCGCCGCGTTCAAACCCGACAGCGACGACGTGCGCGACTCGCCCGCACTCCACGTGGCGGCCGCCATCCGGTTGCAGGGTGCCGCCGTGCGGGTGCACGACCCCAAGGCGATCGACAACGCCCGCACGGCGCACCCGAGCCTCGACTACGCCCACGAGGTCTCGAAGGCCTGCGAGAACGCCGACCTGGTGCTGCATCTGACCGAGTGGCAGGAGTACCGGGAGCTCGACCCGGCGGCACTCGGCAAGGTCGTCCGGCAGCCGCGGATCATCGACGCCCGCAACGCGCTGCACCTCGACCGGTGGCGTTCCGCGAACTGGACGATCCGCGGACTCGGCCGGGCAGCGGCCTGACACCATGCGGAGAGCAGGCGTTTACACGCGGCGGTCCGGCATCGTCGTGGCCGCGTCGGCGATCGTCGGCGTGGGACTCCGGCTCTCCCTGCCGACGCGCTCGGGCCCTGGCCCCACCCGGCGCACCTACTACCTGGATCCGGCGGGGTCCGACGAGGCCGACGGACTCTCGCCGGGTTCGGCGTGGCGATCGCTGGACCGGGTGCGCCGTGTCGTCCTCGCACCCGGTGACAGCGTGCTGCTGCGCGGCGGCGCGCGCTTCACGGGCATGCTGCAACTCGATCAGGCGGACGCCGGTGACGCCGCGAAACCGGTGACGATCGGCTCCTTCGGCTCCGGCAAGGCGATCATCGCGCCCCAGGCGACGTCGGCCGTGTACGTCCACAACACGGCCGGCGTCGAGATCCGCGACCTGGAGGTCATCGGCGACGCCGGCACGTTCGCCGATTGCGGGGGCGTCGTCTGCTACAACGACCTGTCCGACGGCCGGGTGCTCGAACACATCGTCGTCGCGGGCGTCGAGGCCAGCGGATTCAAGAACGGCATCGAGATCGGCGCTGCCAAGACCGGCTTCCGCGCCGTCACCGTCAGCAATTCGCTGGCCCACGACAACATGGAGGCCGGGGTCGCCGTGTACGGGCCGGGCCTGCAACCAGGTTCGCCGCGCTACGCCCACGAGAACGTGACGATCTCCTCGGTCCAGGCCTACCGCAACGCGGGCGACGCCACGAACACCGAACGCAACACGGGCAACGGCATCGTGCTCGGCAGCGTAAGAACCGGCCTGATCGAGAAGTCCGAGGCCTACGAGAACGGCCGGCTGTGCGCTGCCCCTCAGGGCCCTGCCGGAATCTGGACGTACGACTCGTCCGCCGTGGTGATCGAGCGCAACGTCGCCCACGACAACCACACCGGAGGCCCAGCCGACGGCGACGGATTCGACCTCGACCAGAACACCTCCGACTGCGTCCTCCAGAACAACCTCGCGTACAACAACGACGGAGCCGGTCTCATGCTCTACGCGGAGAAAGCCGGCACCTACAACAGAAACAACATCGTGCGCGACAACGTGAGCACCGGCTCAGGACGGGGCTCCGCGTGGTACGGCGGTATCACGGTGGCCGGGAACGTGACCAGCGCGCTGATCTCAGGCAACTCGGTGACCGTCTCGGCCGCCGGTCCCGGTTCGCCGCCGCCCCCCGCTGTGCGACTGGCCGGAACTCTTCGCGGCGTGACGCTCAGCAACAACCGTCTTGCCTCCCAGGGAGGCCCGATCATCTCCACCCAGGACGGCGCGAACGCAAGCATCATCGTGAAACCCGACAACCAGATGTCCATATCTTAGCTTGTCCGCTAAGCTCGCTGCGCGTTTCCGCAGGTGAGCTGTGGCGAAGAACGACTCGGCTGCGGCGCCGTCGAGACTTGATCCGGTGCGGCTGGTGCTCACCTCCGGCAAGCCGCGCGTTTGGGATGGATCGGTCGACCGGAATACCCGTCGTAGGGTGAAATACCATGCTCAAACGCCCAGTCAGGCATCCGGTGGGCCTAGGGAGTCGAGGGCATCGTGGCTGGCTCTCTTTTTGCGGGAGGGGACGTAAGTCAGCTTGGCGACGGAGTCGTTTGACGTGATCCGCAGCAGCGCATGCCTGCTGGTAAGCGGTCGCGGCCGATCGTGTTCCGACGAGGGCACCCGTCGGCGTAGCGGCCGTGATCGTCACTCTTCGTGCCGGATGCAGGTGGGAGACGCGCAGGTAGGAGACGCGCAGGTGGCAGTCCTCGAATGCCGCGCGCGCCTGAAGAACGAGCACATCACAGGTCGTGACCACATCTGAAGTCGACGCACTTGCGGAGCAGCCGTCCTGGCCCTCCCGGGTCGGCCGACCCGCTCGAACCGACGCGTAGGGTCTCGATCCGGTCAACTGCCCAGGGGCGGGTCATCCGCGAGTGTGGTGATGCCACCGACGAGCCGGCAGGCCCCGAACAGGCGTCGGCGGCATCACCACGCATATCGTCGCTGTCAGTCCTTGAGCAGGGTGAAGGTCGCTGTGACCGTCTTACCCTTGCTGATCTTCACGGTGACGGCCTGTGGCTGGTAGCCGTCCTTCGCCGCGATGACTGTGAGCGGGTTGTTGCGCACGTCGAGCCAGAGCGCGTAATCGCCGTTGGCGTCGGTGTGCAGGGTGTAGTGGGTGGCCCAGGTGTCGATCTGTACGGTCGCCCCGGCCAACGGCACATACGCGCCCGTTGAGTCGGTGTACCGGACCACTCCGACGATCTTGCCCCAGGTCGCCGGCGGGGACACCGTCAGGGTGACTGGGATCGAGCCGATCTGGTACGGGGTGTCCGAAGCGGCCAGCAGCGCGGCGGTGTAGCTGCCGGGCTGGACGATCGACGCGTCCGCGGCGTTGAACGTCAGCGTCACGGTCGCGCTCTTTCCCGGGGCGAGCGTGACCGAGGTCGCGCTCTCTGATAGCCACGGGACGTCCGCGGCCCCGCCCTGGTCGTAGCCAGCCAGCACGTCCGCCGAGCTGATCGGCGGACTGGACGAGCCCTGGCCGCCGCCGACCGTATAGAAGCCGAGCGCCCCTCCGAACCGGTACGCGGCGGCGTTGGCGTTCGGCAGCGCGGTCCAGGCGTCCGACGCGGGGTCGTACGCCCAACCCTGGTTGGTCAGTACGCCGCCGGCCACGCCGTCCTGGACCAGCAGTTCACCGTTTGCCGCGGTGTACGCCGAGCCCCACACGCCGGTGGGCATGTCGGCAAGCTTGGTCCAGGTGTCGGAGGACGGGTCGTAGGAATAGGTGTGCGCACTGGTGTTGGTCCCGTCGGTGCCGCCGGCGCAGTAGATCTCACCGGCGATCGTGCCGCAGGCCGTCCAGGAGGTGGTCTCCGGGTAGGAGGCGGCGGTCGACCAGGTACCCGTGGTGGTGTCGAGTACGGATACCGTGGTGCTGCCGCAGGTCAAGGCGCTGCAGCCGCCGATCACGTAGAGCTTCGAGCCGAGGACCGCGCTGCCCGAGCCTGCCAGGGCGCCGCTCCACGCAGGTCCCGGCGACCACGTGTTGCCCGCGGGGTCGTAGATCTCCGTGTTGGTGTCCGGACTGCCGGTGGGTCCCCAGCCGCCGGCCACGTAGAGCTTGCCGCCGATGAAGCCGTGGGCCGGGGTCTCGCGGGTGTTGGTGGCGCTGGCCAGTTGGGTCCAGGTGCCGACGGTCGGGTCGTAGGAGTAGAGGGTGTTGGCGTCAGCGCTACCGTTGTATCCGAACCCTGAGTAGAGCTTGCCGCCGGAGTACTCGGCCAGATTGTCCTGGATCGCGGTCGGGTAGTCGGCAAGCGGCTGCCAGGACGTTCCCGCCGTGGGAGTCGCCGCCTTGGCTGTGGTCTTCGGCTTCGCCGCGCTGTCGGCAACCGCCATATCGGTCTTCGGGAACACCCCGGTCACGTGCTGTACCGGCGCCTGGGACTGCTGGACGCCCTGGATGGTGAAGCCGCCGGTCGCCTCGCTCAGGTTCAACGTGGCCGGCGCGCTGCCGGTGTTCTTGACCGTGAGCGTCTTGGTGCCGGAGGCGCCCCAGGCCAGCGACTTCGAGACCGAGGACGGGGTGACGGTCAGCCGCCCGGCCTTGAGTGCGAAGTCCGCTTCGGTCACCCCGGACGCGGTGACGTTCGCCGCCGCCGTCCCGGTCGTGTAGTGCGACTTGGCCGCGGTGAGCGACTGGGCGCCGGTGCTCGGGGAGAACAGCCAGTAGAAGGCGCCGGTGAACGCCGGGTCCGCGGACACCGCGGAGGTCCCGGTCGCGGAGCCCGCTCCGGAGACCACGACGCCGGGCAGCGCCGCCGCCGTGTTCGTGTCGGTCACCTGACCGATCACCAGGCCGCCGGGGCCCGGGTCGCAGGTGGTGTTGCCGAGCAGGACGTTGTCGAGTTCCCAGAAGTACGCCCAGTTGCCGGTGTAGTGGAATCGGACCTGCACCGAGCTCTTGCCCGCGGCCTGGGGCAGCGGGATCGACACGTGCTGGCCGTACACGCTTGTCGTCGTGTATTGCCATACGTTGGCCCAGGTCGTACCCCCGTCCAAGCTCAGATCGACGCTGGCGGTCGAGTTGAAGTACGCGTTGTAGTAGGTGTCGAACGCGAGCAGCGGGGCGGTGGTCGCGGACAGGTCGGCGACCGGTGTCGTCAGCGTCGTATCCTGGCTGTTGCCCGACCCGAGGTAGTCGCTGTCGACGATGGCGAAGCCGCTGCTGCCGCCGGTCAGGTTGCCCCGGTGGTCCGGGTCGTCGAATTCCCAGCCGCCGACCGTGCCCGACGCGTTGGCGGCGGTCCATCCCGCCGGCGTGGAAGCTGTATCAAATGTCTGATAGATACCGTGCGCATGGCTTGTGTATCCGGGGGCCGTGCAGGTCGCCGCGTCGACGGGGACGGAGATGTTCTGGGTGAGCGCGGTGGTTCCCACGGTGACGCTCTTGGTTGTCGGCTGGTAGCCGGGGTAAGCAGCCGCGACCTTCAGGGTGTAGGAGCCGTTGACCGGAAGTTGGAGGCTGTAGGCGCCGGTCTTCGGGTTGGTGTAGACCGGGCCGCCGGGGGCGCCGGCGACAGTGATCGAGGAGTAGAGCGGCCAGCCCTCTCCGGAGCCGTCCGTGACGGTACCGGTGACAGTGGTGCGGGCCACGGCGGCGAGGGTGAAGTCCTCGGTCACCGTCGCCCCGTCCGCGACGACTACGCCGGTCACGGAACTCGACGCGTAGCCATAGTCGCTCACTGCCACGGGGTAGGTCCCCGCTGGAACAGAGAGCGTGTATGTACCGTCCGCGGCCGTTGTGGCGGTGCTCGAACCGACGGTTACCTGTGCTCCGGCAAGTGGTGCGCCGCCGCCCGCGGTGACGGTGCCCTTGACGAATCCGTGCGGGCCGCTGCTGAATGCGGCGGTGCCGTCGGGCGTGCCGAGCCCGGTCGGTCCGTCGTAGCCGGAGCCCGCGGTGCAGAGGTAGGTGGGCGTGCAGGTGCCGTTCGAGCCCGACGTCACGTCGTTGAGCGAGCCCGCGGAGGCATAGGGGTACGAGTTCGGATACGTGCCGGCCGCCGGAGCGCCCGCGTCGGCATACACGGACGCGATGAGCGGCGAAGAAGCGCTGGTACCGCCGTAGACCTGCCATCCGGACGCCTGGTAACTGTCGTAGACCGACACGCCGGTGACCGGGTCCGCGTCGGCCGAGACGTCTGCGACGGTCCGGTTCGCGCAGCCGGAGTCGGTCTGGAAGGACGGCTTGGGCTCGTAGACCGAGCAGCCGGAGCCGCCGCCGCCGTAGCTGTTGTTCCACACCGAATCGGACCAACCGCGGGTGCTGGAGTCCCTGACCAGGGAGGTGCCGCCGACGGAGGTGACGTACTGCGAGGCCGCCGGGTAGGCGACCCCGTAGGCGCTGTCGCCGGTGCTCGCGACGACGGCGACGCCCGGATGGTTGTAGTACGGGTCCATCGTCGTGGTCTCGGACGGGTCCTCGCCGCTACCCGGAGTGGAACTGTAGGACGTGCCGTAGGAGTTGGAGACGTAGCCTGCGCCGAGTGCGACGGCCTCGTCGACTGCGGCGCCGAGGTCGGCGAAGTTCGCCGTGTTCGCCTCGACGAGGAGGATGTGCGCGGCGGGTGCGACGGCCGAGACCATGTCGAGATCCAGGGAGATCTCGCCGGACCAGTTCGGGTCGGCGGGCGGGTAACCGGTGCCGCCGGTCTCGTCGACCTTGCTGAAACAGCCGTTCGCGGTGGTGCAGGCGGGCAGGCCGTACTGCGCCCGGTACACCGCCAGATCGGCCTCGGCGCTGGGGTCGTCGTAGGCGTCGACGAGGGCGACGGTGGCGCCCGCGCCGCCGTTGCTCGGCAGGTTGTACGCGCTGGCCAGATCGCCGGGTCCGTATCCGGCCGGGACGGTCGAGGGCAGGACCCCCTTGGCCGAGGCCACGTCGGTGCGGCGCAGCGCGAAGCAGGTGAACTGCCCCTTCTTCGCCGGGGCGCAGACGGGTTGGACCGTGGCGGCCGCGCTCTTCGCGGCAGGGTGCCCGGTGGGGTTGCTCCCCGTGGCGGCGCGGGCGGGAACCTGGGCGCCCATCGCGGCGAGCGCGACCGCGGCGAGGACCGCGGACAGGACCCTGCGGCGGCTCCCTCGTTTTCTGAGCGACTGCGTATTCGACGTGGGTATTCGCATACTGGTTTACCAAGCTCTCTTGTAGAGGGCCGAGAGTAACGCACCGACCCCGGTGCGTGACGGTGTTGAACCACGCGCCCGGTGTTCGGCGCGGCGGCAAACTTTCGCAACGTTAAGATTCCTCTCCCTCAGGGACCCTTATTGACACACAGAAACCGTGGCGGACTCTCGCCAATTTCCTATATCGGACACGTTATAAACGAATATCAGATTTCTAATTTGTTGCGGAAACTCCCCGACCAGAAACGCACGGTACCGATAGCCGAAGAAACAGCCGAGGCCATCCGTGCGCTCGCCGCCATCCGGCACGAGCAGCACGACCGCGGCCTACTCGATCCCGACCTTCGAGTGCGGGTGCGCTACCCGTTCCTGCGCAATGGCACCCTGGCCCACGCCGACTACGTGTTCGCGGCCCCCTTGCGGGAGAACAGCGCCATGCTCGGAACCTCAACGGCGAAGGCAAGGCCGCGATCCACCCGCACCGCTTCCGCCACACGCTAGACACCCGGCTGGCCGAGAGGGGAGCGAGGGTGCAGACCATCGTGAAAACACTCGGACATAAGAGTGCTGAAATGTCGATGACCTACAGTCACCTGGCTGACGAACGGGTCACCCGTGAACTCAAGCGCCAGGGCCTCGAGGTCGGCCGCCACCGCGTAGCCCGGCTGATGCGTGAGCGCGGCCTCGCGGGAATCACGCGACGCAAGCGCCAGAACCTGACCAGACCCGACTCCGCAGCAGCAGCAGCAGCGATTCCGGATCTACTACGCCGTGAGTTCACCGCTCCGATGCCCGGTCTGAAACTGATCGGGGACAACAACTGCTTCCCGACCGGCGAAGGCTGGCTCTACCTCGCGACCGTCCTGGACCTGTGCAGCAAGGAGTTGATTGGGTACGCGGTCGCGCACACCGCAACCCGTTACAGCGCCTGGACATCAGGCAAAGCACCAGCCGGACCGGCTCGTGCCCCGACGGCGCCGCGGCCGAGCCGTTCTTCGCCACGATAAATCCGAGATCGGCATCGCCTCATGGCCGACCGAACCAGCGCCCGCCGGGACACCGAAAACTGGATCAAGGCGTACAACGAACGGCGTCTACACTCCTCCATCGGCTACCGGACCCCGATCGAATCGCGCCGCTGCTGACAGGAGCGCATGTCCACCACCGCATAGTCCAAGTGGTGTCGAAAACCATGTCGACTCCAACATGGCTTCGATGCTCCGCGCTCGCACCGCCGCCGCGCTCAGGGCCCTTCGCCTCCAACGCCGTGTTTCCCTCGGCCCGGCACGTGCCGTTTGGTGCGGATCCTGCACGCCCGACGCGCGATGAGACGGCGCCGCGCCTCGCCTTAGGTCAGCCGAGAATGTCCGGCCAGCGGCGGCGCACGCGGTCGAGCAGCGCGCGGCTGGACTCGGCGACCTGGGGGAACGAGTCGAGCCGAGTCCATGGACGGCAGGCGTCGATCACCGCGCGGTTGTTGAAGGGCGGCTGGCCCTGCTCGCTCAGCGGGTCGGTGCGGCTGCCCCAGGTCTTGCGCAGGACCTCGATGTCATCGCCCGGGTCGGTCCGGGTGCACACGGCCCACATGACGTCGTTGAGGCTGCGCGCGTCCACGTCCGCGTCGACGACGATCACGAACTTGTTCATGTACGCGGCGGCCGGCAGCTGCGAGGCCAGATAAGCAGCCTGACGCGCGTGGCCCGCGTACTGCTGGTGGATCGCGACCGCGAGCAGTTGGCGTCCGCCGCCCGCCTCGTGAGCCCACACGCTCTCGACGCCCGGAAGGCCGGTCTTGATCAGCGCGTCCTGGATCATCGCGGACTTCATGACGCTGCGCATGTACGAGTAGTCGTGCGGCGGCTTTCCCGGCGGCGCGCCGAGCAGGATCGGGTCGTCGCGGTGGTAGACGCGCTCGATGTCCAAGGTCAGCACGGGCTCGACGCCTCCGCTGTAGTAGCCGGTCCACTCCCCGAACGGGCCCTCCCGCTCGCGCCGATCCGGGTAGAGCCAGCCCTCGACCGCGATCTCGCTGGTCGCCGGAATCGGCAGGCCGGTCACCTCGCCGCGGATCACCTCCACCGGACGGCCGATAATCGCACCCGCATATTCGAGCTCAGATATGCCGCGCGGCACCTCGGTGCCCGCGACCACGAGCAGCACCGGATCGTGGCCCAGAGACACGGTGACCGGCGCGCGGCCCTCGCGGGCGAACCAGTCGCGCACGTGCCCGGCGCCATGCTTGCCCGAGCCGATGTTGATGCTCGCCGCCCGGCCGCCGTTCTGCACCTGCATGCGGTACGCGCCCGCGTTGAGCCTGCCGGTGACCGGGTCGGTGGTGAACACGGCGCATCCCGTGCCGATGAACCGGCCGCCGTCCGCTTCGTGCCACTTCGGCACCGGGAAGTCGAGCAGATTCGCGTCCTGCGACGAGACGACGTGCTGCGCCACGGGCCCCGAGTCGACCTCGCGCACCGGGTGGTTCTCGGCGCCGGCGACCCACTCGTTCGGTCCGTTGCGCAGCGCCTCCACCAGTTCGCGGTCATCGAGTTGCGTGCCGAGCCGCAGCGTCACGCCGAGCCTGCGCGCGTTCGCCGTACTCCCGGTCAGCACCCGCAGACCCCTGCGATAGCCCTCGATCTCGTCGAACAGCAGCGCCGACGGCGACGGCCGCTTGTAGTTCAGCTCCGAGGCGGCACCGATCTCCTCGTCCCAGTGGGCCCCGGCCACGGTCCGGAGCTCGCCGAGCTCGTCCACCACGGCGAGCCAGCCGCGCAGGTCGTCCACATCCTCCAGGGAAAGCACGTCACTCGCCTCCTGCGGGGTCAGGTGAGACCGCCGTTCGCGACGGCGGGCCCGCTCCACTGGAGAATGATACCCAGTCGCCGAGTTCGAGCCCTGATGCCGGGCGACGCTACCAGGAGCGTCCACGCCGCGACCGGTATGCGCTGGCCGAGGCCGGGCCGGGAGGTCGGCGGGCAGCTGGAACGATGCTGATCGCCGGGCGCCTTGGCGAGACCTGATTCGGCCGCCGTTCATGTCGTTTCCGAGTGCGGCAGTGAATCAGTGCTCATCCGGAGCTGCGGCGGCCGGACGACCGTTATGCGCGGCGGTAGCGTCGGAGTACTGATCTGCGCGTCGCTGGTCGGATGGGTCGTGCTGGACGGTCGGCCGGGGAACGCCTTCGCGAATGGCGGCCTCGGTAGCAGATTTCGATGATCAGAAGCCTGAATCTATCTCGTGGCCGTGCGCCGATCGCGATCAGCGAGCCGAGGGGCCCCGCGTACAACGTGCGACGGTGCGCGTGGTGCGTCGTACCTGCCACGTTGCCCATGGACGGCCCCCGGCTCCTGACACTTGGTGAGGACGGTTTCGAACGGGCGCTCAGCCCGCGTGGGGTGCAGCGGGAGGCGCCGGTTCGAGGGCGTGCGCGTCGGACTCGTCGAGGTCTTCGGGCACCTGCGCGACGACGGTGTCCGCTGCGGGCTCGACGGGATCGAGGGCGCGGCGCAGGCTTTCGCCCTCGACATCGACGTTGGGCAGGACGCGGTCGAGCCAGCGCGGCAGGGCCCAGGCTCGGCGGCCGAGCAGGGTCATGACCGCCGGGACGAGCGTCATCCGCACGATGAAGGCGTCGAGCAGGACGGCTGCGGCGAGGCCGAGGCCGATGGATTTGACCAGGGCGACGTCGTTGAGCAGGAATCCCGCGAAGACCGAGATCATGATGATGGCGGCGGCCGTCACCACGCGGGCGCCGTGCCGGAATCCGGCGACCACCGCCTCGACCGGTTCGGCGCCGTGCACGAACTCCTCGCGCATGCGGGTGACGAGGAAGACCTCGTAGTCCATGGCGAGGCCGAACACGACGCCGATCATGAAGATCGGCAGGATGCTGACGATCGGTGCGCTCTGGTGCACTCCGATGAGGCTGTCGAGCCAGCCCCACTGGAAGACGGCGACGACCACGCCGAGGGTCGCGACCACGCTCAGCAGGAAGCCGAGGGCGGCCTTGACCGGGACGAGCAGCGAGCGGAACACGAGCATCTGCAGCAGCAGCGCGAGGGTGACGACCACCCCCAGGTAGGGCAGCAGCGCCGATCCGAGCTTGCCGGAGACGTCGATGTTCAAGGCGGTGGTGCCGGTGACGAGGAGATCGGCGCCGGAGTCGTGCGCGAACGCGGCGTCGTGCGCGCGGATGTCGGAGACGAGGGCGACGGTCTGCGGGCTGCTGGGCGAGCTGCCGGGGATCGCGCGCAGCAGGGCCACGTCACCGCCGGTGTTGAACACCGCGGGGCTGACCGACGCGACGTCGGGGATACCGCTCAGGATCGTGCGGGCCTGCTCGGCCGCTGTCTCGGGGTCCGCGGCGTGCCGGGCGTCGACGACGATGGTCAGCGGGCCGTTGTAGCCGGGCCCGAAGCCCTTGGACAGCGTGTCGTACGCGATGCGCTCGGTGCTGCCCGGGTCGGCGGTGCCGTCGTCGGGCAGCGCCAGGTGCATCGAGAGGACCGGGATCGCGAGGGTGACCAGCACGGCGACGCAGGCGGCGAGCAGCTTGGCGGGGTGCCGGGTGACGAAGCGGGCCCAGCGCACGCCCATGGTCTCGCGGTCCGCGACGCCCTGCTCGAGCGCGCGCATGCGGCGGGTCTTGAACCTGCCGCGCATGATGCGCGGCCCGGCGAAGCCGAGAACCGCGGGCAGCAGAGTAAGGGCGATGAGTACCGCGACGGCGACCGAGAACGCGGCGGCCAGGCCGATGTCCGTCAACAGCCCGATGCCGATGATGCTCAGCCCCGCCAGGGCGACCATGACGGTGAGCCCGGCGAACAGCACCGCGGAACCCGCGGTGCCCAGCGCGCGTCCGGCGGCGTCCTCGGGTTCACGGCCCGCGGCGATCTCGCTGCGGTAGCGCGAGACGATGAACAGCGCGTAGTCGATGGCGACCGCGAGGCCCAGCATCAGCGCGAGGGTCGAGGTGGACGAACTCATGTCCACGAACGCGCCGACGATCTGGATCGAGCACAGCGCCACCACGATCCCGAAGATCGCGTTGAGCAGCGGAAGTCCCGCGGCGAGCAGCGAGCCGAAGGTGATCGCGAGCACCAGGGCCGCGATCAGCAGGCCGATCAGCTCACCGCCGCTCTGCTGGGCCTTGGCCTGCAGGGCCGTGCCGCCCATGCTGACCTGGAGACCGGCCGCGTCGCCCTGCTGCGCGATGCGGGTGAGAGCGTCCCGGTCCTGGGCGGTCACGTCGGCCTGTCCGACCGTGTAGGTGACCTGAGCGAAGGCGATCGTTCCCGAACCGCTGACCGCCGCGTTCCGGTACGGGTCCGCGACGTTCGCGACCTGCGGTGCCCGGCCGAGCTCGGCGACCAGATTCTCGACCTCGGCCTTGTGCGCCCCGCTCGTCAGGGTCTGACCCGCCGGCGCCTCGAAGACGACGCGTGCGTTCGCGCCCGCCGCCGACACCTGCGGGAACTGGCTTTGCAGCAAGTCGATGGCTCGCTGGGACTGGGTGCCCGGAATGGTGAACGCGTCGTTCGTCGTACCGTGCGCGTTCGCGGCGCCGAGCCCGACGCCGGCCAGCACGAGCAACCACAGCAGGGTCACCAGGCGGCGCCTGCGGAACGCCAGCCGGCCGAGCCGGTAGAGGAATGTGGCCACGGAAATGTCCCCTCGCGGTGCAAAGTTATCCAACATCTGTTGGTTACCTACGACTGTAGGTTATACCACAGCTGTCGGAAAGAGTAGATTGGGGGGCATGGCTGTGCACACGACGGACCCCCGGATCCTGCGCTCTCGTGCGGCGTTGGAGGAGACACTGCGCACGTTGATCGCCGAGCGCGAACTGAGCCAGATCTCGGTCTCCGACCTGACCAAGCGCGCGGGCGTGGACCGCTCCACGTTCTACGAGCACTACAGCGGCGTGGACGATCTCGCGGCCGCGGCGTGCACCGCGGTGTTCGACGAACTGCTCGCCGCGCTCCCCGTGCCGATGGTCCGCCCGAAATCCGAGAAGGAGGCCAAGGCGAACCTCGCCGAGCTCTTCGAGCACGTGGCCGAGCACGCGGCGCTGTACAAGTCCCTGCTCGGCGCGCACGGCAGCGCGCGGGTGATCGATCACCTGCTGCAACGCATGGCGCTCGTCGTGCACGCCGCCCGGCAGCGGTACGCCCGTCCCACCGAGCACGCCGAGCCGCTGACCGACGAGCTCAGAGAGATCCCGTACGACCCCTTCGCGGTGTTCGTGGCGGGCGCCATCATCGGCACGATCATCGACTGGCTACGCCGCGGCCGACCGGACACGCCCGAACAGATGGCCGCCGCCATTTGGCCTCTCCTGCACACTGGCAAGGCGCCGAAAAGTCACGCCCACCAGCCGACCGGGCCGAACCCGTCCGCGTGATGACTGCTCAATGCGCGATGAATCGGTGAGACCGCCGAACCTGCGCGCGGGGCAGCAAGCGTTGATGGAATCTGGTGACGTCCGCCGTCGAGCGTCGCCGCGCCGAGGCGGCGCCCAGCGGTATGACGAACGTGAGGACGCTGGTGAGCGTGAGAAAGGCGTACTGGCAGACCACGGCTGCCGTGTCGGAGGTGACCGGCATGAGGACGGTGAGTCCAAGGCCGCCCCATGCGATCAATGTGATGGTGATGACTACGGGCACGAACGATGGGAACGCGAGCGGTCTTCTGGTCATCTCGACGATGACCGCGACTGAGGCGACGAATAGGGCGAAAACGGCGGTCCCGGTGAGGAAGTCGTCCGGAGTGAGCGGCCAGATCTGGCTGGCGCACGCCTGGACGGAGGTTGAACCGCAGTTGAGCGGCACGACCGCGTCGACCGCGGTCGCCACTCCGAACACTCCGTAGCCCAGCAGGGCGAGCACGAGCACCTTCGCCGGCCGCGGGAGCGACGGGCGTGGGCGCAGCTCGCGGATGCACACGACGCCCGTGCACAACCCGGCGACACAGTCGAGCAGGATGAAGAGCCAGCTGAAGGGCTGGCTGCGTCCTTCGAAACTGCTCGCCAGAGCACTGCCCGCGAGCGACGGATTGACGAGGAAGGCCAGTGGCCACGAGCTGTAGGCCAGGGCACCCGCACCCGCGATCCACAGGGTGGGTCGACTTCGTCGAGGTACTCGCGAGATGGCCGGGACGGTCTGTCGTCCTCGCTCCGATACGTCGGCCGGTTCATGGACCGATCCCGCTACCGGCATCTGGACATGGGGATATTGCGCGAAGTCACCCATCGCGAGTCTTCTTTCGGTTCTTCTTGCAGGCGGGACTACTCCCGCTTCGAAAAGTCTTCGTGCCCGTCCGTCAGCGCCGACCCAGCCCCGCCCGACGATGTCGGAACGCCGCGCTCTCCGGTCGGTGGCATACAGCTCGGTCACGTCGACCGGGAACCCGACGAATCTCAACCATGAATCCCGCCCAAGGATGCGGAGGAACCTTCTCCGGTTACGGATTCGAGGCTAGCACGGATACCGGAGGAGATGCCTCCGGTATGACCGTCGGCTACCGTGTGATCTGTGACTCAGTCGCCTTCGCCAGTTCGCCGCAAGCGCAAGGACGCCGTGTTGAACCGGCGGCGGATCATGGACGCCGCTCGAGAGGTCTTCGCGCGGCGCGGCTTCGGCGCGACCCTCGACGAAGTGGCCGAGTTCGCGGGCCTGGGCGTGGGCACCGTCTATCGGCACTTCCCGAACAAATCCGCGGTGATCAACGCACTGTTCGAGGAGAGCGTCGAGCGCATCGTCGAACTCGCCCGCACCGCAGCCGCGGCCGGGGACCCGTGGCAGGGATTCGTCGGGTTCATGGTCGACGTGGCCGAGCTCCAGACCTCCGACCGGGGCCTGCGCGACCTCATGCTCACCGCCGAAGGCGGCTGCGAGCGCAGCGAACTGCTGCGCGACCGCCTGCGACCCGTGCTCCGGCCGATGGTGGAGCGGGCCAAGGCGCAGGGCGCGCTGCGCCCCGACTTCAGCGACCAGGACTTCCCCGTCCTGCAGCTCATGCTGTCCGCAGCCTACGAATTCACCGGCATTGTCGCGCCGGAGGCGTGGCGCAGGTACCTGACTCTCATGATCGACGCGCTCTGCACCCGCCGCGAGGCCCCCTGCCCGCTGCCGCAGCCCCCGCTCGACGAAGCAGGCATCGAACACGCCATGCGCGCCTGGCCGACCACCAAGCGCCTGTGAAGTCGCCACAGCCGCCCTGCGTCGGGGCGGCCGTGGCGCCCTCATGAAGTCCGCAGGGAGAACTCCTCAGTTGAGGATTCCGTACCGCCTCGCTTTGGCTTGCTCACCCTCGATGTCGTCGGAGCCGGAGGCCGAGTGGGACGAACTGTGGACGAAGGCCGCGATACCCAGCCCATAGGCCGCCGGCTTCCCATACCGGCCTGCCCGCTCGATTGGGCGGGCAGGCCGGGGCGTGGGGTGTTACGTGTTGCCGGGGAATGCGATGCAGCCTGCGCGGTCGGCCGACTTCATCGCCGGGGGGATCGGCTCAGTTGTAGGTGACCACATTGCTCGGCCCGGGGGCGGTCGAGCTGACGGCCGCGCCGGTTCCGTCGATCACCGATTGGATGCCTCCGAAGTTGTTGAGCCACACGGTCAGCAGGTCGTGGAACACGACGCCCGAGGTGGTCGGGGCCTGGAAGGCCATCGCACTCTCGATCGCCGGTCCGGCGGTGAAGTTGGAGTAGACACCCATTCCGTAGCCCTGGAACGTGGTGACGCTGTTGGGGATGTAGAACCCCGGGTAGCCGTTCTGGGTGGAACTGGCCATCCAGGAGGCCTGGTTCGGGACGTCGTACGGGTTTTCGTTCTGGAAGAAGATGACCGTGCCTCCCTGGCCGTTCCAGACGGTTTCGTACTGCTGGTAGTGCTCGACGGCCAGGCCGTAGGCCGTCACGTTGTTGCCGTTGACGGTCAGGCCGGTGGCCGCGGTGTCCGAGGTCCACGAGCCGCTGCCGGCGCCGTGGTCGGCCCGCCAGGACCAGATGTCGTCCAGGATCGAGTTGTTGCTGTTGTCGATGAACGCGTCGGTGACGGATCCGGCGGTGGCCCCGCCGATCCGGAAGAAGACGTCGTCGATGCTGACCGGGTCACTGGCGTGGCTGACGGTCGAGCCCTGGGTGCCGACGGTCAGCAGGGTCGGGGAGGTGGTCGGGCCGGCGTCGAAGAGCAAGCCGGAGATGTTCACGCCGTTGACGTCGGCCACGTTCATCGTGGTCTGTCCGGCGCTCGGGACCACCGTCGCGAAGCCGAGGCCGATGACCTTGGTGTCGGCCTTGGTGACGTTGATCGTCTGGTTGTAGCTGTAGACACCGGGCGTGAACAGGAGGTTGTCGCCCGCTCCCAGCGCCGCGTTGATCTGCGCGATCGTGCTCGCCGAGTTGATGACGTAGAACGTGTTCAGCGGCAGCGAGGTGCCCGGGGTGTTGCCGTTGGCCCAGGACGGTCCGCTGGAATTGGTCCGCACCGAGGGTACGAACACGTTGTAGTTGCCCGAGGAATCGGTGTAGAGATACGGCGTCTCCTCGGTGGTCGGGCTGGTGCCTAGGGTCGTGTACGGCTGGGGGCCGCCGGCCGACACGGGGGTCGAACCGAAGCTCTGTGCCGGGGCGCCGGGGTCGCCGCTGAACACCTGGTTCCACACGCCGTTGGTCCAGCTGCCGATGTTGGTGTTGCGCACGAGGTACTGCTGCTGTGAGCCGTTCTCCACGGTGCCGTTGAGTTCGGAGTCCGCGATGTACCCGCCGCTGGCCCAGTCCGGTGACCCGTCGCAGTAGTCCATCAGGGTCACGTTGCCGTTGATCGCGACCCGGCGCATCGGGGCGGCCTGCGAGGCGGCCCACACGTCCTCACCGGCGAAGCATCCGGTCAGGCCGGTGACGTTGATGGTCAGGTTCGAGACCGACCGCCAGAAGTTGTCGGTGGCGTAGCACTGGGTCTGCACGCCGTTGGTGCACTGGTTCCAGGAGTCGATCGTGCCGTTGATCACGACCTGGCCCGGGTTCTGGCCCAGGCCCTCGATGCTCTCGTAGTAGCCGACCTGGAAGTCCAACGGCGACGCGGCCGAGCCGTAGGTCCCGGGCTGGAACAGGATCTCGTAGCGCTGCGTGCCGAACTGGTTCGGGTTCTGTTGGGTCCCGATCGCGTTGAGCTGACTGGCGATCGCGCTCACCGACTCACTCGGACTGATCACGATCACGTTCGATCCCAGGCTACCGCCGGTCGGCGGCGGGGACGTGCCGCCACCGCTGGAGAAGGTGAGGTAGTTGATGTTCCAGCCGGCGCTGTCCTGGTTGACGGTCAGGGTCTGGGTGCCCGCAGTCAGGGTGACCGTGGCGGTGACGGTGGTCCAGGTCTGGTAGCCGCCGGTGGCCGGGATGGCGACGCTGCCGCTCAGGTTGGTGCCGGAACTGTTGGTGATGTGCAGGGCGTCGGCCACCGCCGCGGGAGCCGCGACCCTGATGCCGACGCTGTAGCTGCCCGCAGTGGCGACGTTGACGGTGTATTTGAACCATTGTCCGCTCGCGGTCCAGCCCAGGTCGTTGCCGCCGCCGGTGTCGGTGGTGGTTTCCAGGTCCACCCCGTCGGTGCGGTAGGCGTTGTCGGAGCCGTTGATGGAGGTGACGTTATAGGCCACGGCTTGGCCGCCGGTGTCGTAGTTCTCCGCCTGCACCGTGCCCGGCACCGCGGCCGGGGTACCGCCGTAGGGGCCCTCCCCGCCGCTGCCGCCTCCCGTGGAGGTGAAGGTGAGGTAGTTGATGTTCCAACCGGCGTTGTCCTGATCCAGGGTCAGGGTCTGCTGACCGGCGGGCAGGGTCATGCTGACCGTGACGGTGGTCCAGGTCTGGTAGCCGCCGGTGGCCGGGACGTTGACGTTCCCGGACAGGTTGGTCCCCGCGCTGTTGGCCAGGTGTAGGCCGTCGGTGACCGCGGCGGGTGCGGCCAGGCGCAGGCCCACCGTGTAGGTGCCGGCGGTGGCGACGTTGACGGTGTATTTGAACCATTGTCCGGCCGCGGTCCAGCCCAGGTCGTTGCCGCCGCCGGTGTCGGTGGTGGTTTCCAGGTCCACCCCGTCGGTGCGGTAGGCGTTGTCGGAACCGTTGGTGGAGGTGACGTTGTACCCCACGCTTTGGCCGCCGGTGTCGTAGTTCTCCGCCTGCACCGTACCCGGCACCGCCGCCGGGGTACCGCCGTAGGGGCCCTCGGTGGCGGCGTGGGCCGCGGAGTTCGCGCCCGTCAGCGCCAGGGTGGACAACGCCACCACCACGATGGCCGCGCGGACCCGGGGACGGGAACGGGACCGGGAACGGTGGGGCCAACCGCGCACGGTCGCGGGCAGCCGCAGAACGGATGAGGGTCTCATCATGGTCTCCTTAGGGTCCTGTTCGTCTACTGAAATTCTTCCTCTGACAGCTGGCCGGGCCGGCCTCTCGGCTTGCTTCCGGCCCGGCTCCGTACCCGGGCCGGGGTGCCGTCGCAGGTGTACTGCCGCAACGGCACGCCGCTCGCTCGTCGGGCGACCGCGGGCACCGCGACGGCCCGACGGTGCGATATCCGCGGTCCGTCCAGGGCCGGTGGTCGAAACCCGCAGGCCGGAAACGTTTCCGGAACAGGCCGATAAAAACCCTGTGCTCCTGGAGCGCGGGCACAGGTGTGGGGTATCGCCGTAGAACAGTGGTGCCTGTGGGCAGTTCGGGCAGGCAATCGAAAACCGGGTGGCGACGGCCTATCGGAGGTCGGCCAGGATCGCCCCGGATCACTTCCTGCACACCGGGATCGAACGCTTCCGCGCCGCATCACCGCGGACGACGGCTTGGAGAGCGCTCTCTCCGTAACGTGTGTTTACGCCGAGATGTCGGACGTGTCAATACCCTCGCACGCAACCCGAGCCGGTACGCCGGCGGCGCGGCACCTCAGGCGTCTCATGATCTCCCTGTGTTCGCTCTCTGTGTCCCCTCCCCGAGCATCGGCCCCAAATACTCGGCGGCACGACTCGCGCGGGCTTGACCTCGGGCTCGCCGCGACACAGGACGACCTCGCCCGATCAACATCACCCCGGGAAGGGCCGAACGTCAGGCGAAAGTAGTGCCCGGAATGCACCGGAAACCGTTGACGACCCCACCATCCGCACGGATACTACGGCCAGCCAGTCCGTAAACGTTTCCGGATCATGTCCGGCCGGAACACGTGACGGACAACGCGCACCGCGCTTCTCCCCGGTGCGCGCCCTCCCTACCCTTTTCCGCAGGAGCGATGATGCTCAAAACCGCCCATCCACGGCGGCGCGCCGCCGTGGCGATCCTCGCGGCGATCGCGCCGATCGCCGCGATTCTCACCGTCGTGGCGGTGCCCACCGCCAACGCCTCCGCCGTCCCCGGCCCGCCCGCCGGCTGGACCACCGTGTTCAGCGACGACTTCAGCGGCGCCGCCGGCACCGGCGTGAGCACTGCGAACTGGCTCTACGACACCGGCACCAGCTACCCCGGCGGCGCCGGCAACTGGGGCACCGGCGAAGTGGAGAGCGAGACCACCTCCACCGCGAACGTCTACCAGGACGGCAACGGACACCTGGTGATCAAACCGATCAGGGACGCGGCAGGCAACTGGACCTCCGGCCGGATCGAGACCCAGAACACCGGCTTCGCGGCTCCGCCCGGCGGCCAGATGGAGATGACCGCCTCCATCGAGCAGCCCAACCCCGGCAACGGCCTCGGCTACTGGCCCGCGTTCTGGGCGATGGGCTCAGCCGCACGCGGCGTGGGCGCCACCAACTGGCCCAGCATCGGCGAATTCGACATCATGGAAGACGTCAACGCCCTGAGCCAGGTCTCGCACACCTTCCACTGCGGAGTGGACCCCGGCGGCCCGTGCAACGAAACCAACGGCATCAGCAGCAACCTGCTGGCCTGCGGCGGCTGCCAGACCGGCTACCACACCTACTCGATCATCGTGGACCGGACCAACACCAGCGCCGAACAACTGCGCTTCTACACCGACGGCAACCTGCAATGGACCGTCAACGAAAACCAAGTCCCCGTCGCCACCTGGCAAGCCGCCGTCGACCACGGATTCTTCATGATCCTCAACGTCGCCATCGGCGGCGCCTACCCCAACAGAATCTGCAACTGCACCACGCCCACCACCGCAACCGGTTCCGGCGCCGGCATGAGCGTGGGCTACGTGGCGGTGTACGAGACCGGGAGCGGCGTCACCACACCGCCCACGACCAACCCGCCAAGCACGACCCCGCCAACCACCACTCCGCCCGGTGGCACGCAGTGCACGACGACGGCGACCTCCAACATCTCCGCCGACTGCTTCAGTTCTTCCCAAGGCTCCGCGCCGGTCAGTGCGGCCGGTGACACCAACCCGACCGGTGTGGACGCAAACCAGGTCGCGCAACTGTCCAGCGGCAGCTGGCTGGAGTATCCCGGGGTCAACTTCGGCACCGGTTCCAGTCAGTTCGACGCCCGGGCCGCGTCCGGGGCGGCCGGAGGAGTCAGCGGGCTGGTGAACGTGGTCCTGGACAATCCGAGCAACACACCGATCGGCACCTTCGCGATCGGAAACACCGGCGGCTGGACCAGCTGGCGCACCATCCCGGCGAACATCACCACCACGACCGGAACGCACAACGTCTACCTGGAGTTCCAGTCCGGCGCCGGCGGCAACCCACCGTACGTCAGCCTGCACTACTTCAGCTTCCCCGCACACTGATCCACCACTGATCGACAGCACCCTGCACACCAGGCCGCATCCTCGCGCTGCGGCCGGTCGGGGGACCCGACCGGCCGCAGCGCGAGGTCTGTGGGAGTCAGGGTTCGGCACCCGGAGCTCGGCATGCGCGAGCGCGGCGTCGTAAGCAAGCAGCTGCCGGCAGTCATCGTGAAAGAAATAAGCCCGCAGCC
>NZ_DASZKT010000108.1:0-2493 GCF_035552695.1 Actinospica sp. | reverse complement strand
GCACCGCACCCGCGCGCGGACGGTCACCGAGACCGACCTGGTGAACTTCGCCGGGATGACCGCCGACTGGCACCCGCTGCACACTGACGCCGAGTACGCGGCGGCCGACCCGATCTTCGGTCAGCGGATCGCGCACGGCGCGCTGGTGCTTTCGCTCGGCCTCGGCCTGGTGAGGTTGCGGCCGGAAGCGGTCAAGGCGTTCTACGGCATTGACCGGCTGCGGTTCGTGGGGCCGACCTTCATCGGCGACACGATCCACGTCGAGACGGAGGTGAGCTCGGTGACGCCGCGGGCGGACGAGCGGCACGCGGTCGTCCGGTCGGAGTTCATCGTACGCAACCAGCGCGAGACTGAGGCCGTCGTCGGCACGCTCGCGATGCTCGTCGCGGGACGGGCGGCAGGATGAACGAGGTCGAGGAGGCAATCCGGGTCGCTCGCGCCGGGGGTGACGGAAGCCGGTGGCCCACGAAACTGCCGGTTCGTGAGCGCGTCGCGCTGCTGCTAGACGAGGGAAGCTTCGTCGAGGACGGCCTGCTGGGCGACGCGGCCGGTGACGGCCTGCCGGCCGACGGCGTGGTGACCGGGGTGGGCATGGTGGAGGGTCGCCCGGTCGCCGTCATCGCGCACGACTTCTCGGTCAAGGCCGGCTCGTGGGGCGAGCTGACCTGCGAGAAGCAGGTGCGGATCCTCGAGCGGGCCGACCGCGACCTGCTGCCGGTGTTCTATCTCGTCGACTCCGCCGGCGGGCGGCTGACCGACCAGCTCGGCTTCTTCTCCGGCCGGCGCGGCGCATCGCGCATCTTCGCGCTGCAGGTGGCGCTGTCCGGGCGGGTCCCGCAGATCTGCTGCCTGTTCGGGCCATCGGCGGCCGGCGGCGCCTACATGCCCGCCTTCACCGACTGGGTCGGCATGGTGGCCGGCAACGCGTCCATGTACCTGGCCTCACCCCGGGTCGCGGAGAAGGTGACCGGCGAGCGCACGTCGCTGGAGGAGATGGGGGGCGCGATGATGCACGCCACCGTCTCCGGCTGCGGGGACGAGGTGTTCGACGAGGACTGGCAGGTCATCGCGGCCGCCCGCTTGCTCCTGTCCTACCTTCCCGACAACTGGCAGGATCCCCCGGCGCTCGCGCAGCCGGAGCTTCCTGCACAGACCGAGTGGCCGGCCGGGCTGATTCCTGAGGACCCGAATATCGGCTACGACGTACGCTCGGTGATCGACCGCGTCGTCGACGCCGGCAGCTTCTTCGAGATCAAGGCCCGCTGGGCGCAGGAGATGGTGGTGGGGTTCGCGCGGGTGGACGGGCGGGTGGTCGGGCTCGTGGCCAATCAGCCCCAGGTGCGCAGCGGCGCGATCTTTGTCGATTCGGCCGACAAGGCCGCGCGCTTCGTGTCGCTGTGCGATGCCTTCAACGTGCCGCTGATCTTCCTGCACGACGTTCCGGGCTTCATGGTGGGTGTCGCGGTCGAACGCCAGGGCATCATCCGGCACGGGGCCAAGATGATCACCGCGATGGCCAGCGCCGAAGTGCCCAAGTTCTCGGTCGTGCTCCGTAAGAGCTACGCGGCGGGCTACTACGCGATGTGCGCTCCCGGTTTCGAACCGCGGGCCACGATCGCGCTCCCGACCGCGTCGATCGGCACGATGTCACCGGAGGCGTCGGTGAACGCCGTCTACGCCAACAAGATAGCCGCGATCGAGGACGAGGATGAGCGGGCGGACTTCGTGCGCGCACGGATTGCCGAGCAGGCCGCTGATTTCACGTTGCTGCGCATGGGCAGCGAACTCGTCGTCGACACCGTCGTCCGCCCCGGGGAGTTGCGGATCGAGCTGATCAGCCGGCTGCGGGCGTGCACGAGATGGGAGCGGTCCTCGCGCCGCCGCCACCACGTCGTGAGCCCGGTATGACCGCGCCCACGGCTTGCTCGCACGCTCCGGCGGTGGGCGGCTGATGCACGTCGCCCTCATGCTGCCGCCGGACTGCGCGCTGCCCGACGTCACTGCGCACGCCCGGCGCGCCGAGGAGGCCGGGTTCGACGCCATCGCTTGTGGCGAGCACCTGTTCTTCCACGGCCCGACGGCCAATGCCTTCGTCGCCCTGGCGGCCGCCGCCGGCGCGACCGACCGCATCCGCCTGCTGAGCGCGCTGACGATCCTGCCGCTGTACCCGGTGGCACTGGCTGCCAAGCTGATCGCCACCCTCGACGGCGTCTCCGGCGGCCGCTTCGATCTTGGCATCGGCGTCGGTGGCGAGTTCCCGCCCGAGTTTGACGCGGCCGGAGTGCCGGTGAACGAGCGTGGCCGTCGCACCGACGAGGCGCTGCACCTGCTGGCCAGGCTGTTCACGGGCGCTCCGGTCCACGCGGACGGCCGCTACAGCACCTTTTCCGGCCAGGAGCTTGCCCCGGTGCCCGTGCAGCAACCGTCGCCGCCGATCTGGGTGGGTGGACGGCGCGACGCGTCAGCGCGTCGCGCCGGCCGGTACGGCACCGT
>NZ_DASZKT010000107.1:0-47971 GCF_035552695.1 Actinospica sp. | reverse complement strand
AGCAACATCGGCACAGTGGTCTCTTCGCTGGTGGGCGACGTGAACGCGCAGGGCTGGGACGGCGTCACAGTCGACTTCGAATCGATCCAGAGCCAGGACGCACAGGGCCTGGTCGACTTCGTCACGGCACTGAAGTCCGCGATGCCGACCGGAAAGACCGTCTCGGTCGACGTCACGGCGTTCCCCGACGCCGCCGACTACCCGGCGAACGGCTACGACCTGACCGCACTGGGCAACGCGGCCGACCGCATCGCGTTGATGGCCTATGACGAGCACGGCCCGACCTGGAACGGCGTAGGTCCGATCGGCGGTCTGCCCTGGCAGGAGTCGTGTCTGCGACAGGTGCTCGCCGACGTCTCGGCCGCCAAGGTCGACCTCGGTGTCGCAGGATACGGATACACCTGGCCGAAGAGCGGAACCGGCGTCCAGGTCACCGATGCGCAGGCCCGGCAGATGGTGCAGAGCGACGGTTCGACCGCGACCTGGGACAGCACCCAGGGTGAATGGACCGCGACCTTGCAGGACGGCACGGTCCTGTGGTGGTCGGACGCGAAGTCCTGGCCGCTCCGGGTGACGCTCGCGCAGAAGTACGGACTGCACGGCATGGCCCTGTGGGCGCTCGACCTGTCCGACCCGATTCCGGTCACGTCGCAGGCCGACGACTTCTCGATCAGCGACAGTCCGGGTTCGGGTTCGGTGTCCGCAGGAGGTTCGGCGACTTCGACGATCTCGACGGCGGTGGCGTCGGGTAGCCCGCAAGCGGTGGCGTTGACGGCGTCCGGCGCACCGGCCGGTGTGACGGTGTCGTTCTCGCCGGCCTCGGTGGGCGCGGGCTCGTCGTCGACGATGACGGTGGTGGCGACGACATCGTCGGTGGCCGCGGGCACGTACCCGATCACCGTGACCGGGACGGCGGCTTCCGGCTCGCGCACCGCGACGTACACGTTGTCGGTGAACGGGGTCGGTACATCGACCAGTTACGAGGCGGAAGCATCGTCCAGTGCGCTGGCCGGTGGAGCGAAGGCGATCGCCTGCTCAGCATGCTCGGGCGGCGGTCGCATCGGCTATCTCGGCGGCAGCGGCACGTTGACGATGAAGAACGTCACCGTTTCCACCTCCGGCAACTACGCGATCACGGTCGCGTACACGAACGGTGACGCGAGCAGCCTCAAGCTCATGGTGAGCGCCAACGGCGGCACCGCGGTCACCTTCACGGGTGCGCCCAGCGCGAACTGGGACACTCCGGCCACCGGCACGCTCACGCTCGCCCTAGCTGCGGGCGGCAACAGCATTCTGTTCAGCAACACCCACACGACCGGCGACGTGCCGGACATCGACAAGATCACCGTGCCTGCCACGCACGGCTAGAGCACGCAGTCATTTTTGAGGTGCGTCACTCACGGCCGGATTTGGATCGTTCCATCCGCGAGAGGTACACGGAACTGTCGCCCAACCGCCAGCGAAGAACGGTACGTGCTCGTTCAGCGGCACCCACGAGGTTGCTTACGGCGCGAACGGCCAGTACTTCTACGGTTCCTTCAGCGGTGGCACCGGCTGTGGCAACTCCGTGTTCGGCGACCCCGACAGCGGAGTGGCCAAGGCTTGCTACGTTCAATGATCTACGTCCAATGATCTACGTCCAATGATGACAAGCCGCGTCTGAATCACATCTCCGCTTGAAAGCGAAATGGTCCGCGCGTCTCCTCGTTGTCGGGGGAGACGCGCGGACTTCTCATCAGGGCTTTCAGGGGGTCAGATAGCAGGCCTTGGCGACGTCGTACGCCGGGTCGGTGCCGAAGGCGGCAACGGTGCAGGGCGTACTGCCGGTGAAGGTCTTGTAGGTGTACTCACCGCCCGCGCCGAAGGCCACTGTCTGCGTTCCGGTGAACGTGCAGGTGCCACTCTCGCTCGCGCACGCCGTGCCGAACCCGGATGGCGCGGCGCCGTGCTGGTAGCAGGCTTTCGCCACGCCCGGGATGGGATCGGAGCCGAAAACAGTGTTCGAGCACGTGAGCGGACCGTTCGAGGGCGCATATACAAACGCGCCGTCCGCCCCGAACGCGATCAGTTGCTTGCCAGTGACGCCGCACGATCCGTTCTCGCTTGAGCACTGCGTCCACGAACCGGTCGGACCGCCGGCCGGTGGCTGGTAGCAGGCCTTGACCACTCCGGGCATCGGGTCCCCGAAGTTCGAGTCCGAACACCCGATACTCGAGCTCGCGAGCTGGTAGTTGAACGCGCCGTTAGTCCCGAAGGCCACCATCTGGGTGCCCGAGAACGAGCAGGTGCCGTTCTCAGCGGAGCAGCTCGTGTAGCCGGACGGGCCGCCGGATGGTGCGAGGTAGCACGACTTCAGCACCCCCTCGGCCGGATCGCCGCCGAACGTGGACGCGGAACACGTCGTGCTGCCGCTGACTGTCTTATACAGATACGATCCCGCGCCGAAGGCGATCACCGCGGTGCCGGACGGTGTGCACGTGCCGTTCTCCGAGGCACACCGGGCGAATCCGGCAGGCAGTTCCAACGGTGAGGCGGCGGGCACCGCTGAAGTGGTGACGCTGGTGGAGAACTTGAGCGACCTGCCGCTCTCGGCGCTGAAGGTCGAGCCGCTGTTGCTGCTGTAAGACTCGCTGCCGGCCGGGTAGGGGTTGGCGTCGCTGTAGGCCATGCCGAAGCACCCGCTGTTCGTCACCGACTTGACCAGGAAGCCGTAGCGGGTGCCCGCCGTGACCGAGATGTTCGGCGTGACGGTGACGGCGCGCGGCGACCAGCCGACGGAGGACGCCGGCAGCACCGTCGAACTCAGCACCGTCCCAGTAGGTTGAGACGAGCTGTCGGCCTGGTAGACATCGAATTCGAGCCCTGCATCGGGGTTGCCGCTCTGGAAGCTGGTGAAGGAGAGCGCTGACAGCGTGCCGCTGCGGCTCGGCACGAACGTCTGGAAGCGGGCGATGCCGGTCCGCAGATCGCAGAAGGTGCGGAATCCGTCGACGCCGTCGGCCTGATCGACGCCAGGCGGCTGGTTCTGGCTGCCGGCCGACCCCGTCGCCAGGTCGAGTGAGAACGAGTTCTGGCAGGTGATCGGCGAGATCGACCCGTCCGCCGCGAAACTCAGCGGCGTCCAGTAATAGTTCGCGAGCGCCTCGTTGTGCCCGCCGTCCCACAGATCGCTGGCGTAGAGGTAGGCCGTTCCGGTCGTGGTGGGGATGGCCGAGACGAAGGAGGGCTGCCCGCCGCAGGAGTTCGTCGTGAGCTTGGTCGACGCGGACCACGGCCCGAGCGGGCTCGACGCGGTGCGGTACGAGGTGCCGGTGCCGGAGCAGTAACCGCAGTTCGGGTCCGAGTACGTCAGGTAGTAGACGCCATTGCGCTTGAACAGGGACGGGGCCTCGGTCGCGCTCTGGCCCAGTCGCACGTACGCGCCGGTTCCGGACAGGTCGCTCGCGTCGAGGCGTTCCACGACCAGGTCGCCGCCGCTGCGCCAGTCGGTGTAGACGATGTAGCCGGTGCCGTCGTCGTCGGTGAAGACGGTCTCGTCGCCGTTGTTCACGCCGCCGGCCGGTGCGTTGTTGTTCACGGCCAGCGTCGGCGCCGCCTGCTCCGTGAACGGGCCGGTCGGACTGGAACTGGTGAAGACGCGGTAGCCGACGCTGTTGTCGTACACGTTGACCCAGAGCACGTACATGCCCGTGCCGGCGTCGTAGACGACGTGCGGACGGAAGCAGCCGTACGTCGATCCGTTACAGCGGGTCTGCCAGACGCTGCCGGTCGGGTCGAACAGCAGCCCGCGGTCGGTCCAATGGACCAGGTCGGGAGAGCTGTAGACCTTGAATCCGCAGAAGGGCGTGCCGGTCGTCTGCCAGGAGAATCCGCAGTCGTACGCGGTGCCGTACAGGTAGTACGTGCCGTCGAACAGGGCGATCATGCCGTCGTGCGCGTCCACCGCGTTGCCGTCGGTGTCGAACCTGACGACCTGGTCGCCGTTGGAATCGAAGTTGGTGACCGTCGTGGTGTATCCGGCGGCTGCGGCCGCCGCAGAGGAGGGTGTCGCGTGGGAAGGTGTCGCGGAGGCCGTGGCGGATCCCGCGGTCAGACCGCTGACCAGCAACGCGATCAGCGTCATGACGAGTACGGGCAGGGTGGATCTCTGTTGTTGCATCGCTCGCTCCAGGGAGGCTGGGACGGTGGGTGTTGATGCGGTGCCGTGCATGGACAGAGAGAATGAAACGATTCATCCGTGGTGATCGACCACGGGGGAGTCATCGGTATCGACGAACTGGTGGCCGCCATCCCCGGGGCCGGAGTGCACCTCGTCGGCCCGAAGCCAGGCGCGTGGGTCCGAGGACCCCGCGAAGTAGTCAGTCATCAGTCATCAGCCGGTTCTCCACTGCGATCCTGGATGCGGTGGCACTGCGCGCGACGTGCGACCCGCGGCTCCGCTCGGGCCTGTCTGACGCTCACGTCACGGCCACCCGGGCTGCCGCGGCATCCCACGCCGCGCGGTCGCCGCTCGGCACGTAGCGCCGCAATTGCTGGGTCTCGGCGACCAGTCGACGCATCGATGACAGATCGCCGATGACGCCCTGGGCCCGGGCCTGCACCAACGCGTTGCCGATGGCGGCGGCTTCCGTCGGCCCGGCGATGACGGGCAGGCCGGTCGCGTCGGCGGTCCACTGGCACAACAGCTCGTTTCGGCTGCCGCCGCCGACCAGGTGCACGATGTCGACGTCCTGGTCGGCTAGTTCCGCGGCCCGCCGGAGCGCCTGCCGATGCGCGATCGCGAGGCTTTCGAGGATGCAGCGCACGGTTTCGCCCGGGGACCGCGGCGGGCGCTGGTCACTGCGTCGGCAGAACTCTTCGATGCGGCCTGGAATATCGCCGGGCGCGAGGAAGGCCGGATCATCCGGATCGACCACGCGTCCGAAGGGCTCAGCCGCCGCGGCTTGGCGCAGGACAGTCTCGGTGTCGGCCCGCAGACCGCGGCCCGCCCAGGTGCGCTGGCTTTCGCTCAGCAGCCACAGGCCCATGACGTTGCGCAGGTAGCGCACGGTGCCGTCGACGCCGAGTTCGTTGGTGAAGTTCGCCCGCCGCGACGCCGGTGTGAGCACCGGCGCGGAGAGTTCGAGGCCCACCAGAGACCAGGTTCCGCACGAGATGTACGCGAATCCCGGCCCGGTCGCCGGGACGGCCGCGACAGCCGAGGCGGTGTCGTGTGAGGCGACGACCGTGACCGGTGTGTCCGCGGCGAGACCGGCATCGCCGACGAGTCCGGGAAGCAGTGTGCCGGCGGAAGTTCCCGGGCCACGCAGCGGTGGCAGGAGAGTCGGATCGAGCCCGAGCGCGCCGACAACGGTCTTCGACCAGGTGCGCGTGGTCGCGTCGAAGAGCCCTGTCGTCGAGGCGTTCGTCTCCTCGGCCCCGACGGTACCGGTGAGCCGGTAGGTCACCAGGTCGGGGATCGGCAGGATCGTCCGCGCCAGCGTGAATCGAGGCGCGTTCATGGCGGCGGCGAGTTGGAAGACCGTATTGAACGGCAGGTGTTGCAAGCCCGTCACTTCGTAGAGCTGCTCGGCGGTGATGCGCTCGTGTACCGAGGCGATGAGGCCCGCGCTCGTGCGCGGATCCCGATAGTGGTGCGGGTCTTCGACAAGCGTGCCGTCGGCGTCGAGTAGGCCGTAGTCGACGGCCCAACTGTCGATGCCGACTGAGTCCAGCCGCCGCTCTCCGGAAAGCTCTTGTGCTGCGCAGAGCCCTTCCACCGTTCCCCTCAGGAGTGCGGCGAAGTCCCAGTACAGTCCATCGGCGCGATTGATCGGGGTGTTGGGAAACCGGTGTGCCTCGGTGAGCTCCAGCACTCCGGGTCCGACGCGGCCGAGCATGACGCGGCCGCTGGTCGCGCCGAGGTCGACCGCGCCGAAGGCCCGCGTGTTCATCGGAGGAACGCCGCCGCCACGCCCGCGTCCACGGGGATGTGCAGCCCGGTCGTGTGCGTCAGTTCGCCGCCGGTGAGCGCGAATACGGCGTTGGCCACGTGCTCGGGCAGCACTTCGCGCTTGAGGATGGTGCGTTGGGCGTAGAACTCGCCGAGCTTGGATTCCTCGATCCCGTACGTCGCCGCGCGTTGGGCGCCCCAGCCGTTGGCGAAGATGCCCGAGCCGCGCACGACTCCGTCCGGGTTGACGCCGTTGACGCGGATGCCGTGCTCGCCGAGCTCGGCTGCCAGCAGTCTGACCTGATGCGCCTGGTCCGCCTTCGTCGCGGAGTACGCAATGTTGTTGGGCCCGGCGAACACCGAGTTTTTCGACGCGACGTACACGATGTCGCCACCGAGCCCTTGCGCGTTCATCACGCGTGCCGCCTCGCGCGAGACGAGGAACGAGCCGCGGGCCATGATGTCGTGTTGCAGGTCCCAGTCCTCGGCCGTGGTCTCCAGCAGGGGCTTCGAGATCGAGATGCCCGCGTTGTTCACGACCAGGTCGACTCCGCCGAAGGCGAGTACCGCCGCGTCGAACGCGGCCTTGATCTGGTCTTCGCTGGTCACGTCGACGGTCACCGGCACGGCCACGTCGCGTCCGCCGAGTTCCCGCGCGACCGATGCGGCCGCCTCGGCGTTCAGGTCGGCGACCACGACGCATGCGCCCTCGGCGGCGAGCCGCCGCGCGATCGCCCTGCCGATGCCCGAGCCCGCGCCGGTCACGAGCGCCACGCGGGTGGCCAGCGCCTTCGGTTTGGGCATTCGCTGAAGTTTCGCCTCCTCCAGCGCCCAGTACTCGATGCGGAACTTCTCGGATTCCTCGATGGGCGCGTAGACGGACACTGATTCGGCGCCGCTCATCACGTTGATGGCGTTGATGTAGAACTCGCCGGCAACGCGCGCGGTCTGCTTGTCCTTGCCGTAGCTGAACATCCCGACGCCCGGGATCAGGATGATCGCCGGGTCGGCGCCGCGCATCGCGGGCGAGTCGGGGGTGGCGTGACGCCGGTAGTAGGCCGCGTACTCGGCGCGATATGCCGCGTGCAGCTCCCGCAGCCGCGCGATCACGTCGTCGATCGGGGCGTCCGCGGGCAGGTCGAGGACGAGCGGTCGCACCTTCGTGCGCAGGAAGTGGTCCGGACACGAGGTGCCGAGCGCCGCGAGCCTCGGGTGCTCGGCGCGCGCGAGGAAGTCGAGGACGACCTCGCCGTCCTCATAGTGCCCGATCTGAGGACGGTCGCAGGACGCGATCGCCCGGAGATGCGGAGCGAGCGCGGCGGCACGCGCATGCCGCTCGGCGTCCGGCAGAGCTCCGTACCCGGCGACGAGCGCGCCGAACGGATCGGGTCGGCCGCGCTCGGCGAGGAACTGCTCGGCGGTGCGGATGATCCGCAGCGAGTTCGCCTCGCACTCCTCGCTCGTCTCGCCCCATGCGGTGATCCCGTGTCCGCCGAGGATGCAGCCGATGGCCTGCGGATTCGCGGTCTTGATCGCGGCGATGTCCAGGCCCAGCTGGAATCCGGGACGCTGCCACGGCACCCACACCACCGCGTCGCCGAAGCACTCCGAGGTGAGCTTCTCGCCGTCCGCGGCGCACGCGAGCGCGATGCCTGGATCAGGGTGCAGATGGTCCACGTGCGCGGCGTCGAGCAGACCGTGCATGGCCGTGTCGATCGACGGCGCCGCGCCGCCCTTGCCGTGCAGGCAGTAGTCGAACGCCGAGACCATCTCATCCTCGCGCTCCACACCCGGGTAGACCGCCGCGAGCGCCCGCAGCCGGTCCAGCCGCAGCACGGCCAAACCGGACCCGGTGAGCGTGCCGAGGTCGCCGCCGGAGCCCTTGACCCACAGCAGCTCGACGTCGGCGCCGGTCACCGGATCCACGTCGGTTCCCTTGGCCGACGTGTTGCCGCCCGCGTAGTTGGTGGTGCGCGGGTCCGAACCCAGCCGGTTCGAGCGCTCGATCAGTTCACTGATGGTGTGGTCGGCCATCGGGTCACGCTCCCCAACCGGCCTGGGTGCCGCCCACGCGCTCGGCGATGATCTTCTCGGCGTATCCGGTGCCGCGGTAGGCGGCCAGCGGGTCGGGGTTCAGACCCATCTCCTCGCGCACTTCCGCGAGCAGCGGACGCACGTCGGTGTTGTAGGCGTCCATCAGCACGGCGTTCGCCCCGAGCACGTCACCCGCGGTCTGTGCCGCCCGAAGCGCGGAGAGGTCCACCAGCAAGGCCTTGGCGGTCGCCTCCTGGACGTTCATCACCGAGCGGATCGCGGCCGGGATCTTCGCCTCGATGTTGTGGCATTGGTCCAGCATGAACGCGACCCCGGCCGCGGGATCGAGGCCGCCGTTCTTGGCCACCTCGTGCAGGATCCGGAACAGCTGGAACGGATCCGCCGCGCCGGCCATCAGGTCATCGTCCGCGTAGAAGCGGGAGTTGAGGTCGAAGGCGCCGAGCTTTCCCTCGCGCAGCAGGAAAGCGACGATGAACTCGATGTTCGTGCCCGGAGCATGGTGCCCCGTGTCCACGACGACCTTCGCCTTCGGGCCGAGCTTGAGGCAGTGCGCGTAGCTCGTTCCCCAGTCCGGTACGTCCGTCGTGTAGAACGCGGGCTCGAACAGCTTGTACTCCAGCACCAGCCGCTGCTCGTCGCCCAGCCGTGCGTAGACCTCTGCCAGAGCCTCGGCGAGCCGGTCCTGGCGGGCCGCGATGTCGTCCTGGCCCGGGTAGTTGGTGCCGTCGGCGAACCACAGCTTCAGCGCGTTCGAACCGGTCGAGTCCATGATGTCCACGCACTCGAGCAGATGGTCTATCGCCTTGCGCCGCACCTTCAGGTCCGGGTGGCAGACGCTGCCGATCCGATAGTCGTCGTCCTGGAAGGTGTTCGAGTTGATCATGCCGATGCGCACGCCCAGAGCCTCGGCGTGCGCCCGCAGTTCGGCGTAGTCGGCCACGCGGTCCCACGGGATGTGCAGCGACACGGTCGGGGCCACGCCGGTCGCCGCGTGCACCTGCGCCGCGTCCGCCAGCTTCTCGAACGGATCGCGCGGCACACCCTGCTGGGCGAACACCTTGAACCGCGTCCCGGAGTTGCCGTAACCCCACGACGGGGTCTCGATCATCTGGGCCCTCAGCGCCGACTTCGCGGCCGGAATCTCAGACATGCTCACTCTTCTCGGGTCATCGCCCTGCGTGCAGGGATGCCGCGCTGCGCTCGTGAAATGCGTGAATCGTTTTACCAGCGGGGAAGCTACTCGGCCCCGTCCGCGCCGTCAAGATGAAATCGCGACCCGCACGCCTTGGAGCTACAGACCCTGACCTCGAACGAAATCTCTTGACGCGCCCGACTGGCGCGGCTAGCCTCGCGCCCATTCCGCTGAAACATTTCACCACCCGTCAGTGTTGACGGGCCGATCGCAGGAGTGGTGTCTTATGACGCTCCCCGACCCGGAACCGCGGGCTCCGGTGCTCGCGCTCGAGGGGGTGAGCAAGTCCTTCGGCGCCGTGCGCGCGCTGCGTTCGGTCTCCCTGCAGCTGTTCGGCGGCGAGGCGCACGCGTTGGCGGGTGAGAACGGCGCCGGGAAGTCGACCCTCATCAAGACGCTGGCCGGCGTGTACCGCCCGGACGAGGGGACGGTGCTGCTGGACGGCAGGCCCGTCGAGTTCGCCGGGCCCGCCGACGCGCGGGACGCGGGTGTGGCGGTCATCTACCAGGAGCCGACGCTGTTCCCCGACCTCACGGTCGCCGAGAACATCTTCATGGGCCGTCAGCCCAGGCGCTCCCTCGGCCGCGTCGACCACCGTGCCGTACACGACGCGTCCGCGGCGTTGTTCCAGCGGCTCGGCGTCGCGATGGATCCGGAGCGGCCCGCGCGCGGGCTTTCCATCGCCGACCAGCAGCTCGTCGAGATCGCCAAGGCGCTCTCCTTCGACGCGCGAGTGCTGATCATGGACGAGCCGACCGCCGCGCTGACCGGCAGCGAGGTCGCCCGGCTGTTCTCCGTGGTCCGGACGCTGCGCGAGCAGGGCGCGGCCGTGCTGTTCATCTCGCATCGGCTCGAGGAGGTGTTCGAGCTCTGCCAGCGGGTGACGACGCTCCGGGACGGCGCCTGGGTGGCCGGCGAACCGGTCGCCCGGCTGACCGAGTCCGACCTGGTCGAGCGCATGGTCGGCCGCACGCTCGACGAGCTCTACCCGAAACAGGACACGCCTGTCGGCGAGGTCGCGCTGGAGGTCAGCAGGCTGACTCGGGAAGGGGTGTTCACCGACGTCTCGTTCACCGTCCGCGGCGGCGAGATCGTCGGACTGGCCGGCCTGGTCGGGGCCGGGCGCAGCGAGGTCGCGCGCGCCGTGTTCGGCGTGGACCGATGGGACGCCGGAAGCGTCACCGTCGGCGGACGTGCGTTGCGGCCCGGTTCGCCGAGCCTCGCGATGGCCGCCGGGCTCGCGCTCGTGCCGGAGGACCGGCGCGCCCAGGGCCTGGTCATGCAGATGACGATCGAGCGCAACATCGGTCTCAGTGGTTTGCGGGCCACGTCGAGGGCCGGGCTGATGAGCCGCCGCGCCGAACGCGATCGTGCCCTCGACTGGGCGACGAAGCTCCAGGTGAAGTACGCGCGGCTCGGCGACCTCGTCGACACGCTGTCCGGCGGCAACCAGCAGAAGGTCGTGCTCGCCAAGTGGCTCGCCACCAAGCCGAGCGTGCTGATCGTCGACGAGCCCACCCGCGGCATCGACGTCGGCACGAAGGCCGAGGTGCATCGTCTGCTGTCCGATCTCGCCGCCGAGGGTGTCGCGGTCCTGATGATCTCCTCCGACCTGCCGGAGATTCTCGGGATGGCCGACCGCGTGCTCGTCATGCACGAGGGCCGGATCGCCGCCGAGATCCCGCGCTCCGAGGCCACCGAGCAGTCGGTGATGGCCGCCGCCACCGGGATGACGAACAGGAGTCAGGCGTGACAGCCACCCTCGAACCCGTGCACGTGGCCGGGCAGGCACCGCGCCCGCTGCTCGACCGCGTGCTGCGCATGCGCGAGCTCGGCATCCTGCTCGTGCTCGTCCTCATGCTCGCCGCCACGCAGGCCGACAACACCGCCTTCCTGTCCGAGCAGGGCATCAAGGACCTGCTGCTGAACGCGACGATCCTCGTCCTGGTGGCCGTCGGCGAGGCGGTGGTCGTCATCACCCGCAACGTCGATCTCTCGGTCGGCTCGGTGCTCGGCGTCGCCGCGTTCGCGGCGGGCGACTTCATCCAGGGCGGCGGCAACCCGATGCTCGCAATGGTGATCGCCGTCCTGGTCGGCGCGGCATTCGGCGTACTCAACGGACTGCTCGTCGGCATCGGCCGGGTGCCCTCGCTCGTGGTCACGCTCGGCACGCTCTACATCATCCGCGGACTCGACTCGGTGTGGGTCGGCTCGCGTGAGATCACGGCCGGTCAGTTGTCGCCTGGCTTCGTCAGTTTCGGGCACGACGGCCTGTGGGCGATCCCGTACCTCGGCATCCTCGCCGCCGTCGTGCTCAGCGCGGTCGCCTACTACCTGCGCGACTATCGCAGCGGCCGCGAGTGCTACGCCCTCGGCTCCAACCCGCAGGCGGCGGCGCTCGCCGGTGTGCCCACGCGCAAGCGGGCGCTCGGCGCGTTCGTGCTCTGCGGCGCGCTCGCCGGGCTGGCCGGAGCGCTCTACCTGGCCCGCTTCGGCTACGCGGACGCGAGCACCGGCACCGGATACGAGCTCACCGTGGTCAGCGCCGTGGTCGTCGGCGGCGTCGGCTTCACCGGAGGGACGGGCAGCGTCTACGGGGCCGCACTCGGCGCCCTGCTCCTGACCTCCATCAACAGCGTCCTGCCCGCGATCGGCGTCGGCTCGGTCTGGGTCGAGGCGATCGACGGAATCCTGCTGCTCCTGGCGATCTCCCTCGACCGGGTCGTGGCGTTGCGCGTCGCCGGCCTGCTGCGAAGCAGGCGGGCCCGAGAGCCGAGGAGCACCGAGAATGGCTGAGCAGCCGACCGCCCCAGCCGCGCTGGCCACCACCCGGCCGAGGCTCGGCGGCGCCGTCCGCTGGGACACCGTCGTCGGCGCCCTGCTGGTGGTCCTGATCGCCGCGTCGTTCTCCTTCGTCGGAGACTTCGGCAACGCCCTGAACATCAGCTTCCTGATCGGCAACACGCTGCCCATCGCGGCGATCGCGCTGCCGATGACGATGCTGGTGGCCTCCGGCGAGATCGACCTGTCCGTCGGCTCCACCGTCGGCCTCTCCGGATCGGTGATGGGGGTGCTGTGGAACGACGGGATGAACATCAACATGATCATCCTGATCTGCGCGCTGCTCGGCATCGTCTGCGGACTCGTCAACGCCCTGCTGGTCACCCGGCTGGGACTGCCCTCGCTGGCCGTCACCATCGGCACCATGGCGGCCTATCGCGGCATCGCGCAGATCGTGCTCGGCTCGAACTCGGTCACCGACTTCCCGCAGAACTACCTCGACTTCGGCTCGGGACGCATCGCCGGGAGCCTCATCCCGGACGCCGCGATCCCGTGGCTGGTCCTGGCCGTGCTCGCCGTCGTGGTGCTGCACGCCACCGGCTTCGGCCGCTCGGTCTTCGCCGTCGGCGCCTCGCGGGAGGCCGCCTGGTTCGCGGGGCTCCGGGTCAAGCGGATCAAGCTGTCGCTGTTCGTCACCACCGGCCTGGTCTCCTCGCTGACCGGCGTCTTCTGGGTGCTGCACTACGCGAGCGCGACCTACGACAACGCGACCGGGCTCGAACTGTCCGTCGTGGCGGCCGTGCTGCTCGGTGGCGTCGACTTCGACGGCGGCCGCGGCACCCTCGGCGGCGCGATCGCCGGGGTGTTCCTGCTCGGCACCCTGCAGAACGTGATGAGCCTGGTCAACGTCTCGGCCCAGTCCCAGACCGTGGTCACCGGACTGCTGCTCGTCATCTCCGTCCTCGGTCCGCGCGCGGCCAGGCAGCTCGCCGACGCGCGCGCCCGGCGCACCAACCGCTCCATGACACCGACACCGTCGTCAGTCCTGTGAAAGGAACCGTCATGACCTCCACCTTCCATCGGCCCCGGCTCGTCCCGCGCCTGATCGCGACGGCCGCCGCGGGAAGTCTGCTCGCGCTGGGCCTGACCGGGTGCGGCGGAGCCACCAAGACCTCCACCGACGCCGCCGCGTCCTCGGCCGCGGCGGGCTCGGGTGCGTCGGCCGACCCGAACGCGCCGACGAAGAAGGGGCTGACCGTCGCGTTCCTGCCCAAGCAGGTCAACAACCCCTACTTCACGACCTCGGACGGCGGCGGCAAGACCGCGCTGACCGCCCTAGGCGAGACCTACAAGGATGTCGGCACCACCAGCGCCACCGACACTGCGGGACAGGTCTCGTACGTCAATACACTAACCCAGCAGCAGGTGTCCGCGATCGCCGTGTCCGCGCAGGACCCTGGCGCGCTGTGCACGGCGCTGAAGCAGGCGATGAGCAGCGGCGTCAAGGTGGTCACATACGACTCGGACACCAACACCGACTGCCGGCAGCTCTTCATCTCCCAGGCCGGCGCCGAGGCCCTCGGCCGCTCCGAGGTCGACCTGCTGGGCAAGGAGCTCAACTATTCCGGGCAGATCGCGATCCTCTCGGCCGCGCAGACCGCGACCAACCAGAACACCTGGATCGGCTTCATGGAGGACGAGCTGAAGAAGCCTCAGTTCGCGAACATGAAGCTGGTGAAGATCGCGTACGGCAACGACGACGCGCAGACCTCGTTCCAGCAGACGCAGGGCCTGCTTCAGCAGTATCCGAACCTCAAGGGGATCATCAGCCCCACGACGGTCGGCATCAAGGCAGCGGCGCAGTACCTGGACGGCTCGCAGTACAAGGGGAAGGTGCTGCTGACCGGCCTCGGCACGCCGAACGACATGCGCGCCTATGTCCAGGACGGCACCGTGCAGGCCTTCGAGCTCTGGAACCCGGCCAAGCTCGGCGAACTCGCCGCGTACGCCGCCGTCGCTCTCGCCTCGGGACAGATCTCCGGCGCCCAGGGGCAGACGTTCACGGCCGGGAGCCTCGGCACCTTCACCATCGGCGCGCAGGGCGTGGTCACGCTCGGCCAGCCGACCGTGTTCGACAAGTCGAACATCGGCCAGTTCGACTTCTAGTCCGCGGGAACCGGATGCGCCGCGGCTCGCCGGGCGGCGCATCCGGTCGTTTCCAAGCTTGCCGGCACAGCTCCCGACGCGGAGGTGGAGCCATTGCCGGAGATCTTCCATCGCGCTGAGCGACGTCAAGGGCTCGACACCACATACGATGACTCGGTAACGGCGAGGCGGGCGCTACTGAACGTCACGCCGACGAGGTAGGAACGGAAGAACTTCCATGGTCGGGATCAAAGACGTCGCGCGGCACGCGGGGGTGTCGGTGGGCACCGTCTCGAACGTCCTCAACCGGCCCGACACGGTCACCGAGGCGATCCGGATCCGCGTCCAGGCGTCGATCGCCGAACTCGGATACGTGCGAAGCGAATCCGCGCGCCAGCTGCGCGCCGGGCAGAGCCGCATCCTGGGCCTGCTGGTGCTCGACATGGGCAACCCGTTCTTCGTCGACATCGCACGCGGCGCCGAGCGCACGGCACGCAAGTCGGGCATCGGCGTGATGGTCTGCAACAGCAACCAGAGCACGCGCGACGAGGCCGAGTACCTCGCGCTGTTCGCCGAGCAGCGGGTGCGCGGCGTGCTCGTCACCCCGGCCGACGACAGCGGGCGCGGTCTCGAGGCGTTCCGCCGGCACGGCATCCCGCTCGTCCTCGTCGACCGGGTGCGCTCGGGCGACGACGTCTGCTCGGTCTCGGTCGACGACGTGGCCGGCGGCTCCCTCGCCGTCCGTCATCTGGTGACCGCCGGGCACCGCGCCATCGCGTACGTCAGCGGGCCGAGCCACCTGAGCCAGATCAGCGACCGCAAGACCGGCGCCCTCGCCGCCCTCGCCGAGGCCGGACTCGGCCCCGAGGCGCTGACCGAACTGCCGACCGAGACGCTCGACGTCGCGGCCGGCCGGGACGCCGGAGCCCGCCTGCTCGGCCTCTCGCCCCGCCCGACCGCCGTGTTCTGCGCCAACGACCTGCTCGCGCTCGGCGTGCTGCAGTCCATGTTCGCCGCCGGCGTCGACGTCCCGCGCGACATGGCCATCGTCGGCTACGACGACATCGAATTCGCCTCCGCCGCCGCCGTCCCGCTCACCTCGGTCCGCCAGCCCGCGCTCGCCATGGGCAGCCTGGCCGCCGACCTCCTGCTCGAGGAGACCGACGGCGGCGGCGAGCACGAACATCGGCAGGTCGTGCTCCAGCCCGAGCTCGTCGTGCGCAGTTCCTCCCGCGTCAGCCGCGGCTAGCGAAGCCGGAGCCGGAGCGCATTAATCGTTCGCGGGCCGCGCGCCGATCGCCGTAGGATCCCGGGATGGCAGTTGCGGACGGCGCGAGCGAACAGGCGCCCGCTGAGGTCAAGCAGTCGAACCGGCTGCTGTTCCGCAACCGCGACTACACGGGCTGGTGGATCGGCGCTACCGTCTCCGAGTACGGCACGGCCCTGTCGACCGTCGCCTATCCGCTGCTGATCCTGTTCGTGACCGGCTCGTCGACCAGCGCGGGCGTGGTCGCGGCGGCGGAGAGCATCGGCGGGCTTATCACGATGCTGATCGGCGGCGCGCTCGCGGACCGGGTTTCCCGCCGCGCCCTTCTGCTGGCCAGCCCGCTGGTTCAGGCGGCGGTGGTCAGCACGGTCGCGGTGGCGGTCCTGACCGGTCACGTATACGTCTCCCACGTCGCCGTCGTCGGCCTGATCCAGGGCCTGGTGGGCGGGTTGTCCGGCGGCGCCGACTTCGCCGCGCTGCGCCGCGTCGTGCCGGAGGAGATGCTGCCGAACGCGTTCGCGCTCGCGCAGGGCCGGACGTGGGCGATCAGATTGGCCGGTCCATCCTCCGGGGGCCTGCTGTTCGGCGTCGCACGCTGGCTGCCGTTCCTCGGCGACGCCGTCTCCTTCCTCGCGAGTGCGCTCGGCGTACTACTGATCCGCAAGCCGCTCGGCCCCGACCCGGACGAGCATGCGGACGAGCGCGAGTCGATCCTCGCGAGCATCGCGGGCGGCTTCCGGTACATCCGATCGAACGCCTACCTACGGTTCCTGACCATATGGACAGGGCTGGAAAACTGCCTCATCAACGGTCTGCTCATCCTGGTCATCGTGCTGATCCACTCCCGCCACGGCAGCGCCACCCTGATCGGCGCCGTCAGCTCGCTCGGCGCTGTCGGCGGCCTCATCGGCGCCTCCGTGTCGAGCCGCATCGCCAAGCGGATCCCGGGGCGCCCGCTGGTGATCGCCGTGTCGTGGATCATGGTCGCCGCGACGGTCGGCATCGCGCTCGTGCCCAACCCCTGGGCGATCGGAGCGTTGATCGCGCTCATGTTCGTGCTGATCGCGCCACTGAACGTCGTCTTCGGCACCTATGAGGTACGGATGATCCCGGACGCGCTGATGGGCCGCGTCTCGAGCGCGATCAGCTTCGGCGCCTCCTCGGTTCGCTGGCTCGGCCCCCTTTCCGCGGGCACCCTCGCCTCCGTCTTCAGCCCATCGGTGGCCACACTCGTCTTCGCCGGTGTCCAAGCCGCCGTCGCCATGAGCACGTTCATCGCGAGCGGCCTGCACGTGCTCGGCCGCCCCATCGACGAGGTCACCGCGAACGCCTGATGGAGGGCTCGCGGACCTGGGCGAGTGCGGCTGCCTGCCGCGCGCCGGGTGGCGCCGTCGTGGGTGAGGACCTGGATCGGGAAGTCGACCGCTGAGGGCACGCCGGCGTGCTCGAGGTCCTGGAAAGCGGTGGCGGACGGTCCGGTGGCGGCCAGTGAGCCGATGAGCGGTTCGGCGGTGTTGATCGACAGGGCGGGCGCGCCCAGCGCCAGGACGATGCCGAGCCCGAGCACGCCCGCGATCCATCGCCGGCGCACGATCAGGCGTCCCCAGCGCTCCCAGCCCCTGCTGTGCGAGCTCGACCGCCGCCCCAGACGGCGGCGGTCGAGCGCTGGTCCCCCACGGCGAGCGTGATCGGCAGCAGGGTGAGGGCGGCCACGGTGGCCACCAGCGGGATGAGCATGCCGCCGACGCCGATGCTGCGCAGGAACGGCACCGGCAGCAGCACGACACGACCGGATCCAGCGCGAGCACACGGCCATCGCCGACATGCTCGGCAGCGGGGACCGGGAAGGCGCCCTGCGGGTGTTGGCCGAGCGCCGCGCCGAAGCCCAAACCTCATTCGACGACTATCTAGCCGATGCGCCCGCGGCCGCCGAATCACGCGCCTAGTGCGAGAAGGGCGAGCTGCGGCTGAGTGGAATCGCCGGCGCTCGGGAAAGCAATTCGCACGTTGAAGTCGACGGATGTGGCGGCGCCGATCTGGGTGCGTAAGGTGTGGCGATCTTCGCAACTTGAAACTCTCGGCGTTCAGCCGCCACTTCTATTGTTCGAGAAGTCGGCTACACTCGGTAGCTAGATCAGTACCCTGTTGCGGATCAGCACCCTGTAACGGATCGTCAGGGCGTGGTACGTCTCGGGGATCCGCGTCACCCACACCACGGCCTCGGCCTCATTGTCATGCCATGTCATGTCATGTTCGGCTCCTGCCAACTGCGCTCGCATGCTGCTTGAGCGCGCCCAGAAGGGCTGCCACATGTCCAGCTGCACAACGTTCACGCGACGGCGTCTTCGTACGCTGTCACTCAGCGCCATCGCCGTACTCACCGGAATCACGTTGACGCTCGGCACGACCGGCGCTGCCCACGCCTCGGCTCGGCCAGCCGCCGCCACGGCATCCGCGACACCGATCGCGTACGTCGCCAACTACACCAGCGAGTCCATTTCCGAGATCAACACGGCGACGGGAGCGGTTACCGGCACGGTCCCCACCGCTCCGAAGCACGGCGCCGGCACGTTCCCGCAGAGCGAGTACGTCTCGCCGGACGGCAAGACGGTCTGGGTGCAGAACGCCGGTAGCGGCAACATCACGGTGATCGACGCCAAGACCCACAAGGCGATCGACATGATCCACGTCTGCATCAACCCGGGGACCTTGTACCCGCTGGTCTTCACGCCGGACGGCTCCCGCGCATACATGATCTGCAACGCCAACAGCGTGCCCGGCGCCGCCCTGTTCGACATTGACTCCACGACCCGAAGGGCCACGAGGGTCGCCGCGGTGAGCAAGCCGCTGAACATCGCCGCGTCGCCGGACAGCACCAAGCTCTTCGTGACCGCTGACAAGAGCCTGATGGTCCTGGACACCGCAACCGACACGGTCTCCATAACCATCCCGCTCAAGGGGATCGTGAACCGGGACAGCGACGCGATCGCTGTGTCGAAGGACGGCACGCACGTCTACGCGGGCCTGTTCAACGGCGTCGCCGTCGTCGACACAACGACGAACACCGTCGCCGCGACCATCTCGCTCGGCCTCCGCGTCAACCAGCTCGCTCTCACCGCCGACGGGAGCACGCTCCTTGCCGCTCCCGCCCGAGGCAAGAACCTGTACGAGATCAGCACCGCGACGAACACGGTCACCGGGGACATCGTCCTCGGAGGTACCGACGCGTCGCAGCTCGAGTCCTCACCCACGGACAGTTCGACCGCGTACATCGAGGTCCAGCACGTCGGGATCAAGAACCCGTTCCGGGTCGTGAAGTTGAACCTCACGACCCGCGCGGTCACCGTCGCCGCGTCGTTGAAATCTCCGTCGAACTTCATCTCGTTCTCGCCCGACGGACGCACCGTCTACGCCAGCGCGAACGAGACCGACACGCTGCTGGCGATCCATGCCGCCACCGGCGAGGTGACCAGGCAGATTCCCCTGGGGATGCAGCACATCGGCGACGTGACGTTCGCAAACGATCAGGCCTTTGTATCCGTCGGAGACGGCACCGGGACGACGCCGAGCGAGGTGTGGGTGCTCAACGCCGACACCTACAAGGAGATCACGGCCGTCGAGCCGATCAAGCAGACCCCCGATCAGCTGGTGGCGACGCCGAACGGCCAGACGGTCTACGCCGTGGGTCGCGGTGAGATCATCGCCCTCGACACCGCGGCCGAAGCCACGTCGTACATCCAGGTGCCCGGCGATCCCGAGGCTCTCGCCGTCAGCCCCGACGGGACCACCCTCTACGTGTCCGACGGGAACAGCAGCGCGGTCTACGCCATCAGCACCGCAACTGAGAAGATCATCAATACGTTCACGGTGCCGTACACCGCCGACGAATCCGCGTCGCCGGCCACATATCGCGCCATGGCGCTCTCGCCCGATGGCACGAAGCTCTACGCCACCGGCACTGCCAAGGTGTCCGTCGTAGACACTGCCACCGACACCGTCATCTCGACGATCGCCGTCGGCGGGATCCCCAGGCAGATCGCCGTGTCCCCCAACGGCACGCTGATCTACACGTCGCCCGTGGTCGGCACGTCGGTCTCTGTGATCAACACGGCCACCAACGCGGTCTCCAGCGTGTCCTTGGGTGGCAGGGCGGGGGCCATCGCGTTCACCCCTGACGGATCCAAGGCCTACGTCGTCGACGAAGCCGACTCCGTGGCCGTCATCGACACAGCCACCGGCACGGAGACCGGCACCATCGCAACGGGCCAGGACCCGGACGCCGTGGCGTTCACCCCAGACGGAGCCGAGGCCTACGTGACGGACGGCGCCTTCGGCCAGGTGTCCGTCATCAGCACCGCCACCGGCACGGTCACCAGCACTCTCACCGTCGGCACCTATCCGACGGCCGTGGCGATCGCACCCTGATTCCGCCCCTGGGGGCTGGCTGCGCGACCGCGTATTTGCCGTTCTCTCCCGGCAGCCCGCTGTCTCCGCCGTCAAGCAGGTCCTCGTAGACGGCGACCTTGAAGTCGATCAGATCAATACTCTGTTGCAACTGGGCCATCTGCGCGAGCACCGCCTCGCGGTGTCCGCGCAGCAGTTCAAGGCGTTCCCGCTCATTGCCGTCTCCGTCTCGAACCAGTTCGGTATAGCGGCGAACCACCGGCAGCGGCATCGCCGAGCCCCGAAGCACGACACAGAGGATCAGCCAGTCCGCATCCTGTTCCGTGTACACGCGCCGCCCGCTGTGGTCGCGGAACACCGGACCGGGCAGTAACCCCTGCCGCTCGTAGAACCGCAGCGCGTGCACGCTCAGGCCCGTGCGTCGAGCGACCTCGCCTATCCCCAACCGCTCCCCGGCCTCGTCCACACCCGACAGCATAAATCAACCTGCGCATGCCCGGACCGAACTTGACCTCGCTCCTGAAGATCAGAACTTGCGCTAGAGCCGACTCTAGCTCCTAGCCTCGGCGCATCGGGCCCGTGCGACACGGCAGCCCGCAGTACCGCTCCTTCAGGACAGGACAAATCTCATGAGATACCGCCCGCTCGGCGGCACCGGAATACAGGTCAGCGCCTACTGCCTGGGCACGATGATGTTCGGCGCCATCGGCAACACGGACCGCGCCGCGTGCGCCCGGATCGTGCACACGGCGCTGGACGCCGGGATCAACCTCGTCGACACCGCCGACATGTACTCAGCCGGAGAGGCGGAGCAGATCCTCGGCGAGGCCCTCGGCGCCCGCCGCGACGACGTCGTGCTCGCGACCAAGGCGCACTTTCCCATGGGGGAGGACCGCAACCGGCGCGGCAACTCGCGCCGCTGGCTGACCCGCGCGGTCGAGGAGAGTCTGCGCAGGCTCGGCACCGACTGGATCGACCTCTACCAGGTCCACCGCCCAGACCCGGCAACAGAGATCGAGGAAACGCTCGGGGCGCTGACCGACCTGGTGCGCCAGGGCAAGATCCGCGCCTTCGGCTGCTCCAGCTTCCCGGCCTGGCAGGTCGCCGACGCGCACCGGATCGCCGAGCAGCGCGGCCACCACCGCTTCCGTACCGAGCAGCCGCCTTACTCCATCCTGGCGCGCGGAATCGAACGCGAACTGCTGCCCGCCGCCCGCCACTACGGAATGGGCGTGCTCACCTGGAGCCCGCTCGCCTTCGGCTTTCTGACAGGCCGGCGCGCCGCCGCCGGAGAGCAGCCCGGGGCCAGAGCGGCACTCACCCCGGCCCGATTCGACCCGACTCTGCCGGAGAACGCCGCGAAGTTCACCGCCGCCGCCCAACTGGCCGACCTCGCCGAGGAGCTCGGGCGCGACCTCCCACACCTGGCCGTCGCCTTCGCCGCCGCGCACCCGGACGTCACCTCGGTCATCCTCGGTCCGCGTACTCCCGAACAGCTGGAACACCTGCTCGCGGGGTCCGATCTGCTCCTCGACGACGACACCCTCGACCGCATCGATGCGATCGCGCCCCCCGGCATCGATCTCTTCCGCGCCGACAGCGCCTGGCAGCCCCCTGAGTTGACCACCCCGGCCCTGCGACGGCTGCCACCGGCCGAGCGCGCGGTCAGCCCTTGACAGCTGCGTGATGTCTCAAGGTTCTTGTATTGAACCAGACTGAGTTCTGTATCTCTTGTTCGCTGGTCTCATCGCCCCGATCGGGGCGCCAATCCAGCTTGGGAGATAGTCCATGAAGCTCTCCGGCAAGGCCAAGATGATCATCGGCGCGGCCGGTCTGAGCGGTGGCGGCCTGGCCGTCGCGGCGACCACGACCTCGTAGGTGACGGTGAGCCCGGCTCCGGGCAACCCGGTGCCGCAGCACGTGGTTCCGGGCACCGCGAAGGCGGAGACGACGTGCTGGACCTGGGCGCGGGAAGTGAACTGCCGTTGATCGATCGGCCCGGAACCATCGCGTCACTCGGCGAGTCCCTCGTCTCGGCCAACGCCTACCTCGGGTGCGAGGCGATCGTGCAGGCGCTCACGCACGGGGCAGATGTCGTCGTCACCGGGCGCGTCGCGGACTCCGTGCCCGAGGACGGCGCGTGGTCACGTGCGCTGGCGCGCGTCGAAGTTCACGGAGTGGGCGGTCAGCTTGTTCAGCAGTTCAATGAGGGTCTGCTGCTCGCCCTCGCTGAGTGATGCCGCCCACTCCTGTTCGCGTTGGTTGTGGGCGCGGAAGGCCGAGGTGATCGCTTCCAGGCCCTCGTCGGTGAGGCTGAGTTGGACCGCGCGCAGGTCGTACGCCGCGCGCTCCTTTTTGATCAGCCCGTCCTTCTCGAGTGTGGTCACCAGAGCCGACACCGCAGCGCGGCTCATGCCGGTGAGCTCCGCGACCTTCTTGGCCTCGACCGGGCTCGAGAGCCACAGGGCGAACAGCACCCGGAACCCGGGCCATGACCAGCCGCGCGGCCGGTGCACGGCGGACTCCAGGTCGTAGACGACCATGTTGGCGGCGCGGTGCAGGGTGAGCACCAGCCGCATGGCCAGCGGGTCCACGCCCGGCAGTTCCGCGCTCACCTGGTCGACGGCGTGGTCGATGAAGGACCAGAAGTGCAGGTGCTCGGTGTCGGGCCGCTGTTCGGTGGTCATTCCCCGAGTGTAGGCGGTGGGTCGCGCCCCGCGGGCTGGCGACTTATTCGCCACAGAGTCTTCCCAACGCGTCCGCGGATGAGTATGGTTCGAAATTAGACAAAGGTTTTACTACTTGCTTTGGTCAGCCACTTCGTGGTTCGTCCGCGCTCTCCCGAGGACTTGTTATGTCCGAATCTTTAGCTCTACCTGCTACATCTGACGCGCCGGCGCCGGGTGCGCTGCGTGCGTGCATGTCGCGGTTCGCGACGGGCGTGACCGTCGTGACCTTCGACGGCTACGACGGGCCGCGCGGGGCGACGATGAACTCCTTCACGTCCGTCTCGGCCGAGCCGCCGCTGGTGCTCATCAGCGTTGCCCGCCGTGCGCACTGCCATGAGCATCTGCTGGACCGCCCCTTCTGCGTCAACATCCTCGGCGCGGAGCAGGAGCCGCTGGCCAGGCTGTTCGCCGGCGCCCCGGCCACAGTCGTCCCGTACTGGACACCCCATGCGCGCGTTCCGCGCCTGGCGAACCCGCTCGCCTGGATCGAGTGCGAGCCGTGGGGCTCGTACGACGGCGGCGATCACACGCTCGTGCTCGGTCGGGTGACGGATCTCGACCACCGTGAGGGCGATGCCCTGACCTATGCGTGGAGCCGTTTCGGCGCGGCCACCGAGGCCACCGAAGGCATCGAACATCTCTTCTGAGCAACCACCGAACCATTACAGGAGCCTGGAAATGCCTGCACGTACCGGCAAGGAATACCTCGAGCGACTCGACGCGTCCCGTCCCACTGTGCACATCCAGGGCGAGAGTCTGACCGGCGGAATCCAGGAGCATCCTGCGTTCCGCAACGTGGTGCGGACCTATGCCGAGCTGTACGACCTGCAGCACACTGACGAGCACCGCGACACGATGACGTACACCTCGCCCAGTTCGGGCGATCGCGTCGCCACCTCGTTCCTCGTGCCGAAGACTCCCGAGGATCTTGTTAAGCGCCGTAGTGCGTTCAAGGTGTGGGCCGATTACAGCAACGGCATGCTCGGACGCACCGGCGACTACATGAACAGTTCGCTGATGGCGCTCGCCTCGGCCGCCGACTGGTTCGGGCAATCCGATCCGGCATTCGGGGAGAACATCCGCCGCTACTACGAGAAGGTCCGTGAGCAGGACCTGCTGTGCACGCACACGCTGATTCCGCCGCAGACCAACCGCGCGGTCTCCGGTGCCGAGCAGGCCGGTGGCAAGTTGGCGGCGCGGATCGTGAAGGAGGACGACAACGGAGTGGTGATCCGGGGCGCGCGGATGCTCGCCACCATCGCGCCGTTCGCGGACGAGATGCTGGTTTTCCCGTCGAGCGTGCTCCGGAACACGCCGGAGGACAAGCAGTTCTCGTACGCCTTCGCGATCGCGAACGACACGCCTGGCCTGCGCTACATCGCGCGCGAGCCGCTCGACTATGACCGTCCGCGTCATGACCATCCGCTCGCTTCGCGGTTCGAGGAGTCGGATTGCGTCGTGGTGTTCGACGACGTCCACGTGCCGTACGAGCGCTGCTTCGTGCTGGGCGAGCCCGAGCTGTGCAACGGTTTCTACTCCCAGACCAGCGCGGTCGTGCACATGACGCACCAGGTCGTGACGCGCACGTCCGCGAAGACCGAGTACATCCTGGGTTTGGTGTCGCTGCTGACCGAGGCGATCGGCATCGAGGGGTTCCAGCACGTGCAGGAGGACGTCGCGGAGGTCATCACCACGCTCGAGACGCTGCGCGCGTTCCTGCGCGCGGCGGAGGCAGACGCCACCTTCAACGAGTACGGGGTCCTGACTCCGGCCTTCGCTCCGCTGAATGCCGCGCGCAACCTCTACCCCAAGCTCTACCAGCGTTTCCCGCAGATCCTGCGCAAGCTCGGCGCGTCCGGGCTGATGGCGACGCCGACCGAACTGGACATCAACGGACCGGCTGCGGCGGATATCGAGATGTATCTGCAGGCTGCCACGCTTACCGGTGCGGAGCGGGTGAAGCTGTTCCGCCTGGTGTGGGACACCTGTATCTCGGCTTTCGCCAGTCGTCAGGCGCTGTACGAGTACTACTTCTTCGGGGACCCGGTGCGCATGGCCGGCGCGTACGTGAAGTCGTACGACCGTGAGCCGTACAAGGCCCGGGTGCAGGCGTTCCTGGAGCGTCCCTGATGCCGCACCCGCTGGGAACCACGCCGTCGAAGATCGTCGCGGTTCACCTCAACTACCGTAGCCGGGCCCGGGAGCGGGGACGGATCCCGTCGCAGCCCTCGTACTTTCTCAAGCCGCCGTCGTCGCTGTCCGGAACGGACGAGCCGATCGTGCGACCGCAGGGATGCGAGCTGCTCGGCTTCGAGGGTGAGATCGCGCTCGTCATCGGTGAGCGCGCGCGGAACGTGACGCCGGAGAACGGCTGGTCGCACGTGCGCTGGGTGACGGCCGCGAACGACGCGGGTGTCTACGACCTGCGATACGCCGACCGAGGCTCGAACCTCCGTTCGAAAGGCGCCGACGGATTCACGCCGATCGGACCGCGGCTGCTGGACGCCCGCCAACTCGACCCGGCCGGGCTGCGTCTGCGCACCTGGGTCAATGGCGAGTTGGCGCAGGACGACACGACCGACAACCTGCTGTTTCCGTTCGGGCAGCTGATCGTGGACCTGTCGCGGCTGATGACGCTCGAGCCGGGCGACGTGATCCTCACCGGGACTCCGGCAGGTGCCTCGGTCGTCGTGCCCGGCGGCGTGGTCGAGGTCGAGGTGTCCGACGGAACGTCCTCGACCGGCCGCCTGCGCAACGCGATCACCGCTGGGCCGGTGCTGGAGCCGTACGGGGCGATGCCGAAAGCCGATCCGGCCGAGCGCGAGGCAGCCTACGGATCCACGCTCCCGCTGCTGGACTCAGTGGTCGAAGAAGGCTTGAAGTCCGTAGCCGTGGCGACGCTGAGCGCACAGCTGCGGGTGCGCGGCCTGCCGAACATGTCCATCGACGGGGTGGCGCCGCTCCGGTCGACGAGCACGAACATGGTCGGCGTCGCACATACGCTGCGTTTCCTGCCGCTGCGCGAGGATCTGTTCAAGCAGGTCGGCGGGGGGATGAACGCGCAGAAGCGGGCGATCGAGGAACTGCGGCCCGGACACGTGCTGGTCATCGACGCCCGCCGCGACGCGACCGCCGGCACCATCGGCGACATCCTCGCTCTGCGTGCCGCGAAGCTCGGCGCGGCAGGGGTCGTCAGCGACGGAGCGGTGCGCGACAGCGCCACCGTGGCCGAACTCGGGCTGCCGGTCTACGCGGCAGGCCCGCATCCTTCCGTGCTCGGGCGGCGCCACGTCCCGTGGGATACCGGCGTTCCCATCGCCTGCGGCGGGGCGCTGGTGCAGCCGGGTGACCTGATCGTCGGCGATGCCGACGGAGTCGTCGTCGTGCCGCCGGAACTCGCCCGAGACCTGATCGCGGACTGCCGCGAGCAGGAGCGGCAGGAGCGCTTCATCACCGAGCAGGTCGCCGCCGGCGTCGGCATCAAGGGCCTGTATCCGATCGGGCCGGCCTGGCGAGAACCGTATGAGACCTGGTGCAAGGGAGACCCGCAGTGAAGTTCCGCAGTGACCCGTCCACGATCCGCGGATCGATCGCCCCCGTTGTCACGCCGTTCACCGCGGACGGCGCCGTCGATCTCGACAGCCTGCGCGGCCTGATCCGCTTCCAACTGGAGTCCGGGTCGCACGGCATCTCGCTCGGCGGGTCGACCGGCGAGCCGAGCGCGCAAAGCGTCGCCGAGCGCATGGTCGCGATGCACACAGCGGTCGACGAGATCGCCGACCGGGCTCCGTTCCTGCCCGGCACCGGCTCGCACAAGCTCGACGAGACCCTGGAGCTGACTGCCGAGGCGCAGGAGTTGGGCGCGGACGCCGTGTTGATCATCACGCCGTACTATGCGCGCCCCACGCAGGAAGCGCTGTATCAGTGGTATGCCACGATCGCCCGGGAGTTCCCGGACCTGCCGATCATCGCGTACAACGTGCCCTCGCGCACCGCAGTCGACATCGCACCGGCCACGGTCGCCCGCCTGTTCAGCGACTTCGAGAACTTCGTCGGGATCAAGGAGACGACGAAGGACTTCGAGCACTTCTCCCGTGTCCTGCACGCCTGCGGCCGCTCGCTGCTGGTGTGGAGCGGAATCGAACTGCTCTGCCTGCCGCTGCTCGCCCTGGGCGGCACCGGGTTCGTCTCCGCCGTCGCCAATCTCGCGCCCACGGCCGTGGCCCGCATGTACGAACTCTGGGAAGCGGGCGATCTGGAAGGCGCGCGCGACCTGCACTACCGGCTGCACCCGCTCGTGGACCTGCTGTTCGTCGAGACGAACCCGGCCCCGGCCAAGTGGGTTCTGCACCAGCAGGGACGCATCGCCTCACCGCACGTACGCCCTCCGCTGATCACCCCGACCGACGCGGGCCTGTCCCGTATCCGGGCGCTGCTGGCCGAGGGCGGCGACCTGACCGCACCGATTGGAGTCGGCAGATGACCATCGAGAACCTGCCTAAGCTGATCCGCCACTGGATCGGCGGCGAGTCGGTCGAATCCATCATCGGAGGCACCTTCGACGTCGTCGATCCCGTGTCCAATACCGTGTATGCGCAGGCCGCGCGCGGCTCGGTGCAGGACATTGATCGCGCCGTCGCCGCGGCACACGCCGCGTTCCCCGCGTGGGCGGCGCTCAGCAACAGGGCGCGCGCCGCAATCCTCTACCGGATCGCCGGCGCCGTCGAAGCCCGCCACGACCAGCTCGCCTCCTTCGAGACCTTCGACACCGGACTGCCGATCACCCAGTCTCGCGGACAGGCCCGGCGCGCGGCCGAGAACTTCCGCTACTTCGCCGACGTGATCGCCGCGCTCGGCGAGGAGGCGTTCCGGCAGGGCGAGGACCAGTTCAGCTACGTCGTGCGCACGCCGGTCGGGGTCGCCGGGCTGATCACGCCGTGGAACACGCCGTTCATGCTGGAAAGCTGGAAACTCGCGCCCGCCCTGGCATCCGGCTGCAGCCTCGTGCTCAAGCCCGCCGAATGGACCCCGCTGTCCGCATCCCTGTGGCCGGAGATCTTCGCCGAAGCCGGTCTCCCGGCCGGGGTGGCGAACATCGTGCACGGCATCGGAGAGGAAGCAGGCCAAGCGCTCGTCGAGCACCCGGACGTGCCGCTGATCTCCTTCACCGGCTCGACCGACACCGGACGCCACATCATCCGCTCCTCCGCACAGCACCTGAAGACGGTCTCGATGGAGCTCGGCGGCAAATCCCCAGCCGTCGTGTTCGCCGACGCCGACCTCGACGCGGCCCTGGACTCCGTCGTGTTCGGAGTGTTCTCGCTCAACGGCGAACGCTGCACCGCCGGGTCACGCGTGCTGGTTGAACGCCCGATCTACGACGAATTCACCCGGCGGCTCGCCGAGCGCGCCGCGAACGTCCGGGTCGGTCTCCCGTCCGATCCGTCCACCGAAGTCGGCGCCCTCGTCCACGTGGAGCACTATCAGCGGGTTCTGAATTACGTCGAGATCGGCTCGAAGGAGGCGCGCCTCGTCGCCGGCGGCGTGCGCCCGGAGCACCTGACGGAGGGCAACTACCTGCAGCCGACCGTCTTCGCGGACGTCCCTCGTGATGCACGGATCTTCCAGGAGGAGATCTTCGGCCCGGTCGTGGCCGTCGCGCCGTTCGACGACGAGTCCGAGGCCGTGGAGCTCGCGAACGCCACGCAGTTCGGTCTCGCGGCGTACATCTGGACCTCGGATCTCAAGCGAGGACACCGGATCGCGCACGCCGTCGCGTCCGGAATGGTGTGGATCAACTCGCACAACATCCGCGACCTGCGCACACCCTTCGGCGGAGTCAAGGCGTCCGGCGTCGGCCGGGAAGGCGGCGCGCACTCCATCGACTTCTACACCGAATCCAAGATCGTGCACGTCGCTCTCGGTGAGGTGCACACCCCCCGCTTCGGAGCACCATCATGACCGCCGTCCCAGCAGATGCTCCCGACGTCGTGCGTTCGGCTTACGCCCAACTGGCCGTCACCGACCTCACAGCGGCCCGCTGGTTCTGGGTCGGGATACTCGGCTTCCATATCGAATATGAGGATGCTGACTTCCTCTGCCTGCGCGGGACCGATGAGCTCACGCACCATTCGGTCGTGTTGCGACGCGCTGCCGCGCCGGCGCTGGACCACATCGCCTACCGCGTGCGCACGCCCGAGGATGTGGAGCGGGCGGCACGGTTCTTCGGTGAACTCGGCGGGCCGGTGCGTCGCGTGCTGAAGGGCAAGGGCACGCCCGGTGTCGGCGACGCGGTGCGCACGATCGACCCGCTCGGTTTCCCGGTGGAGTTCTTCTACGAGATCGAGCACGGCGAACGCCTCATTCAGCGCTTTGATCTGCATCGCGGCGCGGAGATCGCGAGGCTTGACCACTTCAACATCGCCACCCCCGACATCCCGGCGGCCTACGCGCACTACACGTCCCTCGGCTTCGGCTGCTCGGAAACCATCGAAGGCGACGCACACGAGCTCTACGCCGCCTGGATGTACCGCAAGCAGACCGTCCACGACGTCGCCTTCACCTGCGGCGCCGGCCCGCGCCTGCACCACCTCGGACTGGCCACGCACGAATCACACAAGGTGCTCCGGGTCGCCGACGTGCTCGGCTCGCTCGGCAAACAGCACCACATCGAACGCGGCCCAGGCAGGCACGGCGTGTCCAACGCCTTCTACCTCTACCTCAGGGACCCGGACGGACACCGCGTCGAGGTGTACACCACCGACTACTACACCGGCGACCCGGACCACGAGACCTATCGGTGGTCCGTCCACGACGACCGGCGCCGCGACTTCTGGGGCAACGCCGTCATCGAATCCTGGTACAAGGACGCCACCCCGGTCCTCGATCTCGACGGAAACCCCCAGCCGGTAGCCGACTCCCTCCTCGACGAGACCGCCGCAAAAGTGGGCGCGGACGGCCTCGGCTAAGGAGTCTGCGAAAGGACGTGGTGGAGAGCGCAGGTGTGCTTGCGCTCGCCACCGTCCGCTTGCGACGCAGGGCCGCTCGTCAGTCCGCGGCGGGTTCGTCGAGGTCGGGGAACTGCGGCTGCCTGGTCTCACCGGGACGGCTGACCGCACCCTGCCCGGAAGCGCGGAACCGAGGCCCGGACCCGGTTCACCCGCGCTCGGATAGGGTCGCCGTTCTGCTGGTATCAGTCAAAATCATTGGGGGGCCTCTCGGAGCTTGGTGGCCATCGAGGCTAGATCTGTCGTAATGCACGTCGATCTGGTATCGATGGGCCTTGACTTAAGTTGAATGCTGGCAGAACATGTGTGCTGCGCCACGGCGGGACCGCTCGGCGACAGCGAACCTCGGTGGTTCCGCAGTACCCGCACTTGCCTGCAATGACGGAGGTAAACATGCACCGATTACGCACGTCGCGGCGAGGATTGCGGCTGTTCGCCGCATTCCTGATGGCCGTCGCGATCGTCGTTCCCGCACTCGCCGCGGGGGCGACCACGGCCCGCGCCGCTACACCCACACTGCCGTGCGACATCTTCGCGAACGGAGGCACGCCGTGCGCGGCGGCCTACAGCACGACTCGTGCCTTGTACGCCTCCTACGACGGGCCGCTCTACCAGGTTCAGCGCGCTTCTGATGGCAGCTACCTCAGCATCCGCCCGGCCTCCACGGGCGGCCTGGTCAACGCGGCGCCGCAGGTCTCCTTCTGCTCCGGCACGAGCTGCACGATCACAGAGCTCTACGATCAGAGCCCGAACGGCAACAACATGCCCATCTCTCCCGGCACGTCCTGTTCGGGGTGTTCGAACGGGATCGGCGGGCCGGGCGCCAACGGCTCGGACATCGGTTCGCCGGCCACGGCGTTGCCGGTGACCATCGGCGGGCAGCCGGCCTACGGAGCGCTGTTCGACAAGCAGGGCACGGGATACCGCATCAACAACGCCAAGAACGTGCCCACCGGATCCCAGCCCGAAGGCGTGTACATGCTGACCTCGTCGAATCTGACGAGCAACGGGTGCTGCTTCGACTTCGGCGCCGGCGAGACCAATGACACGGACGACGGCAACGCCACCATGAACGCCATCTACTACGGCACCGACTGCTGGACCCGGAACTGCAGCGGCAGCGGGCCGTGGGTGGGTGGCGACCTCGAGAACGGCATGTACTTCAGCAACACCGGAGCCAATCCCTCGAGCATCTCGTCGGAGCGCGGCTCGTTCCTGTCCGCGTGGGAGAAGAACAACGGCACGACCAACTTCACCCTGAAGTACGGAAACGGCCAGCAAGGCGGGCTCACCCAGAGCTATTCGGGCGCCCTGCCCACCGGCTACAACCCGATGAAGGTGCAGCCCTCGATCGAACTGGGCACCGGTGGGGACAACAGCATCTGGGGCAATGGAGAGTTCTTCGAAGGCGCCGTCGTCTCCGGGTTCCCGTCCGACGCCACCGAGAACGCGGTGCAGGCCGGCATCACCGCTGCCGGGTACGCCGACAACACCACCTTCGTGCCGACCACCGAATCCGTCGTCAGCCTGAAGGCCCACGCCAACGGCGACTACGTCGACGCCGCGAGCAGCAGCGCCTCGCTGATCGCCGACTCGACCTCGAACGGCACGGCCGAGACCTTCGATCTGATCACCGAGCCCGACGGCACGGTGCGTCTGCGAGCCCACTCCAACAACGATTACGTGAGCGCGGACAACGGGGGCTCTTCGCCGTTGATCGCGAATCGTACGGTCGCCGGCCAGTGGGAGACGTTCGACTTGATCAACAACTCCGACGGCAGCGTGAGTTTCCGGGCCCACGCGAACAACGACTACGTGACCGCCGACAACGCCGGCGCGTCGCCGCTGATCGCCAACCGCACGGCCATCGGGCCGTGGGAGGAGTTCGACGTCGTCCACGACACCGAAACGGTCAGCTTCCGCGCCCACGCGAACAACGACTACGTCACCGCGGACAACGGCGGCACCTCACCGCTCATCGCGAACCGCACGGTGATCGGCCAGTGGGAGACGTTCGACCTGATCGGCAATGCGGACGGCAGTGTGAGCCTGCGGGCCCACGCGAACAACGAGTACGTGACCGCGCCGAACTCCGGCGCCTCGGCGCTGATCGCGAATCAGACTTCGATCGGTTCGTCGGAGGAGTTCGACCTCGTCGGCAACGCGGATGGCAGTGTGAGCCTGCGGGCCCACGCCAACGGGGACTATGTCACCGCCGACAACGCCGGCGTCAACCCACTGATCGCCAATCGCACCGTGGTCGGCCAGTGGGAGGAATTCGATCTCATCCTCGGCTGAGCGGGTGAGCCGCGAAGTCCAAGGCCGCGTTCACCGGAACCACGGGTTCCGGTGAACGCGGCCTGTTCGCGAATCGAGCCGGGGCTGACGGTGAATCACTCATTCACGTGAGGCAGCGGTACGCGGCCGACGCCCACAATCAGAGGATGAAGCAGTTCGTGCTGAGTCGGCCGGCTCCCGGCTACCTTCGGGCGGAATTCGACCGTCCTCCGATCAACATGCTCGACGAAAGCACGATCATCGAGCTCGCCGGTATCTGCGACACCCTCGAGACCGACCACGATCTGCGCGTGCTCGTGCTGAGCACCGTCAATCCCGACTACTTCATGGCGCGCTACGACCTCTCCGCCGCGCCGCCGGATCCCGCGGACCCGTTCGCCGGGCTGCGGGCGTTCGCGCAGGCGACGGCGCGGCTGAGCCAGAGCGATGTGATCAGCATCGCGGCGCTGCGCGGCCGTGCCCGCGGCGGGGGCAGCGAGATCGCGCTGGCCTGCGACCTGCGCTTCGCGAGCATCGAGAACTGCCTGCTCGGACAGCCCGAAGTACCCTCGGGCCTGCTGCCCGCCGGGGGCGGCATCGAGCGGCTGTCCAGACTCGTGGGCCGGGCCAGAGCAACCGAGATCATCGTGAGCGGCGACGACTACGACGCCGTCACCGCCGAACGCTACGGGTGGATCAACCGCGCCGTTCCCGACCGGGAACTCGACGGCTTCGTCGACCGGCTGGCGCGCCGCATCGCCTCCTTGGATCCGGTCGCGGTGGCCACGGCGAAGAAGCTGATCGCACGGAACGCGCACATCCCCGAAGCGGAACTGCGCGAGACCATCAGTCTGCTGCCATCCGTCGCGGTGGCCTCGCGCGATCGCCGCGCCAGACTGCGCAGCCGGGCCGCACAGGTCGGCAGCGACTTCGAACTCCGCCTCGGATACCACCTCGGCGCGGCCGACGAGCACTGAGTCCCGGCTCAGCCGGCCGACGAGAGGACCAGCGCTTCTGGCGCGCCCTCGAGCACGACCGCGGCGGCGCCGCGTACGCCGGCGCTGTCGCCGAGCTCGCTGAGCACGATCCGCACGGACTCGGCGTTGCAGGCCATGGTGTTGCGGTCGATAGCGCGGCGCATCGGCTCGAACAGCGTCTCGCACGCGGCGGCCAGTTCGCCGCCCACCACGATCATCTCCGGATTGAGCATCGTCACGGCCACCGCGAGCGCCCGTCCCACGGCGTCGCCCGCGTCCTCGACGGCCCGTGCGGTGGCGCGGTCCGCCGCGCGCATGAGCTCGGGCAGTTCGGCGGTGGTGACGGGGCGTCGCCGGCTCCTGGTGAGCAGATCGGCGATCGCCGGGGGACTGGCGACCGTCTCCAGGCAGCCGCGGTTGCCGCAGCGGCACAGCAGACCATGCGGCTCGACCACGACGTGGCCGAGTTCCCCGGCGACGCCGCCGTGGCCGAGCAGCAGCCGGCCGTCGCAGATCGCGCCCGCGCCGATGCCGGAGGACAGCCGCAGGTACACCACGTTGTCGCAGCCTCGCGCGGCGCCGAAGCGCCGTTCGGCGAGCACTCCGGCGTTGGCGTCGTTGATGATCCGCACCGGCAGACCCGTGCGTCCGGCCAGCTCGTCGACCGGCCGCACCCCGACCCAGCCCGGCATGATCCCCTCGGCGTGCAGGTGCCGGCGGTCCTTGGCGACCGGGCACGCGAATCCCGCTCCCACTCCGAGGATCCGATCCCGCGGCACGCCCAGGTCGCCGACCGCCGAGTCGATCAACCGCGCGGCCGCGTCCAGCGCGCGTTCCGGATCGTCGTCGACCGCCATCGGCCGAGTGTGGTCCCAGCGCACCGTTCCGACGAGGTCGGTCAGAATCGCGCGAACGTGGTCGTGCGCGATGTCCAGACCCAGCGCGAACGCGCAGTCCGGGACGAGCGAGAGTACCTGGGGCGGGCGGCCGGTTCTGTTGCCTGCCGCGTCCGCGGCGCTCTCGCGCACCAGGTTGGCGCCGATCAGCTCGTACGCGATCGAGGTCACGGTCGCCCTGGCCAGCCCCGTCCGGCCGGCGAGTTCAGATCGCGAGAGCTGCCGAGACTCCGTCAGCGCACGCAGCACCCGTACTCGCCCGAGGTCGGTCAGCCCGATGGGACTCTCGGTCTCGGCGGAGCGGTCGCTCTGGGTCGAGTACATGCGCTCACGTTATCAGCGCAGGTTAATCGTAGATCAGGTCGAATTCCTCCTGTTGGCCGATGGCCGTGCGGTTGGCGATCAGCGGTGAGCTGCCGGCGTTGTCGGCGGTGACGATGTCGCCGTTGGCGTGTGCGCGGAGGCTGATGCTGCCGTCCGCGTTGCCGGTGAGATCGAACGTCTCCCACGGACCGATGGCCGTGCGGTTGGCGATGAGCGGAGATGCGCCGGCGTTGTCCGCAGTGACGTAATCGCCGTCGGCGTGGGAGCGCAGGCTCACTGTCGCGGTGTCGTGGACGACGTCGAACTCTTCCCATCCGCCGATGGCCGTGCGGTTGGCGATCAGGGGCGATGCGCCTGCGTTGTCGGCGGTGACGATCTCGCCGTTGGCGTAGGAGCGGAAGCTGACGCTGCCGTCTGAGTTGTGGATCAGCTGGTAGCTCTCCCAGGGACCGACGGCTGTGACGAACGCGCGCAACGGCGAGGACCCCGAGTTCTGCGCGGAGACGTACCTGTCATCCGAGTGAGCGCGCAGCGCTACGGTGCCGTCGGGGTAAGTGAGCAGGTCGAAGGTCTCGTCCGTCCCGATCGAGCTCGAATCCGCGATCACCGAAGCGCTGCTGTTCGCCGCGTCGACGTAGTCGCCGTCGGCGTGCGCCTTGAGGCTGATCACCGAAGCGGTCGGCGAGAAGACGGCATTGTTGTCGGCGTACCCGGCGTCGGTGATACTCGCCTGCACGGCGTTCTCGGTGGCGTCCGAGGGGAAGCCGGAGACAACGGCGCCCTCGAAGAACTCACCGAAGCCCCACAGACTGTTGTCCCCGCCGGTACCCAACTCGATCGAGTTCTGCACCTTCATCGGGTTATAACCGCTCGGCAGCGCACCGGAGTAGCTCGTGCTCAGCCCGCCTTGCTGCCCGTTGCCGTACTTCAGGGTGAAATTGGTCGTGCCGTTGTTCTTCTCCCACGCCGATAGGAACGAGCCGGTCTCGCTGGGGATGCTCGACGGGTTGGCTCCGGTGTCGCTGAAGTACATGCCGTTCTCGAGGTCGCCGCCGACCCACGGGCCGCTGCCGGTGCAGCCGCCGGTCCAGCAGTCGGTGCCGTAGTAGATCGCGTTCATGGTGCTGTTGCCGTCGTCGAAGTCGTTGGTCTCGGCCGATCCGAAGTCGAAGCAGCAACTGCTGCTGGTCAGATTCGACGAGGTCAGCATGTAGATGCCCTCGGGCTGGGAGCCCGTGGGCACGTTCTTGGCGTCGTTGATGCGGTAGCCGGTGCCGTGGGAGTCGAACACCATCCCGTACGCCGACTGGCCGCCGACCGTCACGGGCAGCGCCGAGGCAGGCGCGCCGATATCCGAACCGTTCGCCCCCGGACCCGCCCATCCGCCCGAGCAACCCGAGCACGCCGTGCCCTGGGAAATCGGCATGTCATTGCCATTCGAGGTCTGATCGTAGAGCTTTGTGATGGTACAGGTGGACCCGGAGCAGAACGAGGCCTGCGGAGCGACGTTGGCCACCCCGCCGGTCGACTCCAACCCGACGTTCAGATAACTGCTGTCCGAGGCGCGCTGCACCTGGTAGAGCGCACCGTTATACGACGCGGACAGGGCGCGCGTGCTGCTGTACGCCGCTTGGCACGGCGTGCCCCCCGCGGCGTAGATGTCGCAGGGCAGAGTGGGCGTGGCCGCGGCCGCGTGCGAAGCCGCGCCGAAAGCGGGCACGGCGATCACGGCTGTGAGTGCGAGAAGGATGGCGGCGAGACTCCTCAAGCGCCGCCGAGCTGTGGGTATCACGGGTGTCAGTACCTCCGTCGTCGCAGGTGCTCTGGGGACCCTCGCGAGGCATGTTCAGCCAGTATTGGAATGAAGTCAAGCGCTGACTTCCAAGAATCACGGGTGATTTTGCCTAAGGTCATCGTAAGTGCTCAGTCCCCTGACGCGATCCTCACGCGTTCGGGTGAGAGTGTCGGCGGCCGGGCCGGTAGGCGCGCCTATCGTTGCGGCTATATACCCTATGGGGGTATGGTCGGACTGACTTCGGGAGGACCAGTGCGGGCAAGCGACACAAGGCGCGAGGACATGCCGGGCAGGGCCTTGCGTGTCCTGGTCGCAGTGTTCGCCCTGGTGGCGTGCGCCTTAGTGTGTACGAGCGGCACGCCCCAAGCCGCGACGGCCTCGCGTTCCACGGTGGCGGCCGCCACGACAACAGCCGACCGTTCGACCTCGGTGGAGGCGCCCGCCTCCGCGAGTGCACCATGCGAATGCTGCGACGGATCGAGTACCTGTACCAGCGCCGCGGTCACATGCTCCGCCCACGTCGCGGCGATCACCGCACACGCCGACCCGAATCCCATGACGCCCGCGCCGTACACCGCGCGATTGAACGCCACGGGCTGCGCCGAGCCCGTACCTAAGAGCCTTTCCGAACTGAGCTTGCTGCGGATCTAGAAGCCGGTCCGGGCGCGGCCTCGCCGTGCCCGCACCGGACACCCTCATCCGCCATTACCGCAACGCTCTCATTCGGAGGCTTGACCATGAACACGCACCTCGAGCGCCGCACGCTGCTGCGCGCCGGAGCCGCGACCGGGGCCGGACTGCTGCTGGGCGCGGGCGCCGCCGCGTGCGGCGCCGACTCCGCGCACACGGCCGCCTCATCCGCACTGATCGGACCGACCGACCCGGCCGTCGCCGCGGTCGAATCCGCCCGCTACCACTCCGGGGCCACCCGGACCTTCACCCTCGACGCCGTCCCCGGCAAGATCGACCTAGGCGGTGTCGTCGTGTCGACCTGGACCTACGGCGGCGTGCTGCCCGGCGCCGAGATCCGGGTCAACCGCGGCGACCTGATCAACGCGCACCTCGTCAACCACCTGCCCGAGGAGACGACCGTGCACTGGCACGGGGTCGCGATCCGGAACAATATGGACGGGGTCCCGCAGCTTACCCAGAGCCCTGTCGCCCCCGGCGCGTCCCGGACCTACACGTTCACGGCCGCGAATCCCGGCACGTACTGGCTGCACCCGCATGTCGGGGTACAGCAGGACCGCGGCCTATACGCACCGCTGATCGTGGACGACCCCGGCGAGAAGGCCGACTACGACCACGAGTGGACCGTCGTGCTCGACGACTGGATCGACGGCACCGGCCATACCCCCGACCAGGTCCTCGCCGCCCTGCAGAATACGCCGGCGCCCACCGCGTCGGCATCCGGCATGGACACCGGCATGGGCATGGGCTCCGGCAGCACGGCGGGCGGCGGCGACGGAGTGGTGCTCATGGACGCGACCAGCCCCCTGCTCGGCGGGGACGCGGGCGACGTGCGCTATCCCTACTTCCTGATCAACGGGCGCCTGCGCACCGACCCGGCCACCTTCACCGCCCGCCCCGGCCAGCGCACCAGGATCCGCATCATCAACGCCGGATCCGACACGGCCTTCCGGGTGGCACTCGGCGGCCATACCCTGACCGTCACCCACACGGACGGCTACCCCGTCGTACCGGTCGAAACCACGAGTCTGCTCCTGGGCATGGGCGAGCGCTACGACGTCGAAGTCACCCTCGGGGACGGCGTCTTTCCGCTGGTCGCGTCGGCCGAGGGCAAGAACGCCACCGCCCTTGCCGTGGTGCGCACCGCCTCCGGCCGCGCGCCCTCCCCGGACGTGCGACCCGCCGAACTCGCGGCCGACCCGATCGGCTACGGCGCCCTGCAGCCCACCGAGCCCTACCGCTTGAAGCCCGCCGCCTCGCAGGTCGCTGCGAACCTGCGCCTGACCGTCAGCAAGACGAGCTACACGTGGACGATCAACGACACGGTCTACAACCCGGAGCGTCCGCTCATGCGCGTCGAGTCCGGACAGCGTGTCCGGCTGACGTGGACCAACACCACCACCATGTGGCACCCGATGCACCTGCACGGCCACACCTTCCAATTGGCCGGAGGCGGGCCGCGCAAGGACACGGTCATCGTCCTGCCCGGGCGTTCCGTCACCGTCGAGTTCGACGCCGACAACCCGGGCCAGTGGATGATGCACTGCCACGACACCTACCACGCGAGTACCGGCATGATGGGCGTCATCGGCTACCAGACGAAGGCCTAGGCCGGCCGGCTCACGTCTCCCCCTCGCTCGCCGGCGCGGGGGAGACGTGCTCGTGGTGTTCGTGTTGGTTCGTGGCTTCTGGGTTGAGTGCGCTCTCACACATTCGCGTGAGGGATCGACCCGAGCCACTTACCCGACAATTGGAATCGGTGACTTTACTCCGTCATCCGAGCCTGAGGAGCGAACTTCCATGCCTATGATCGACGTCTACGCCGCCGCCGGCACGTTCGGCGACCCCAAGAAGCTGGCCCAGGAGCTCGCTTCCACTCTGATGGCCATCGAGAAGGTGCCCGACATTCCGATGTTCCGCAAGAACACCGCCGCATTCGTGCACGAACTGTCGGCGGACCACCTCTCGAACGTCGACGGCGACAGCACATACGTGCGCGTTCAGGTACTCACCAACGCCGGCGCCCTGGACCGCGACAAGCAGCTCGCGGTGGTGCGGCAGCTCACCGACCTGGTCGCGACGGCGGCCGGTGACCCGTCCCAGGCGGAACGCACCTGGGTCCTGCTCTCCGAGGCGCCGGAGGGCGGCTGGGGCCTGGCCGGTCACGCGAACACGAACGCCGAACTGGTCGCCGCGGCCCGCGCGCAGATCGCCGAGCTCCGCTAGTCGGCGTGGTCGAGGATCGCGTCTGCCATGAGGCGTTGGGTGATGGCCTGAAGTGGGGGAGCGGAGTACGAAAGCAGCTGGATCATGCCGACGTACATGAGGTCGTGTTCCGGGTCGACCCAGAACCAGGTGCCCGCCGCGCCGTGATGACATGGAAGCCGACGCCCGCGAAGGCCGGGAATCGCAGGCCCCAGGTGCCGGTTTCGCCGATCCGGCGGGCGAAGGCCTGCCTCGCCCGGGCGCTGCCGACGACCTCGCTGATGACATCCACAGGACCGAGGCTATCGCGGCATGCGCACAAACTCGTATGCAGCAGGATCGGACGAACATGGCCGCGCGGGTGCGCCGGTGCTTGTATTCGAACGTGATCGCCGCGCTTGTCGAACGCGCCGCTTCCGGTGCCGGGCCGACACCGCACGCTCTCGGCCGACCCGGCCACGCATTTGATCAGAAGACCCACCGTGAAGGAACAGGGAACGCGCAATGACGAGCTAAAACCAGTCCCGTGCCCCAACGCACGAGAGCGGAGGTCGAGTGGGGACGAGGGGGCGGCGCGACGGACAACTCGCTCCCGGCTGCGAACCCCGTCGTCCAGGCCATCCTCAAGCGGCTGCCGGAGGATCTACCGGCAGGCGCGCTCGTCCTCGACCTCGCCTGCGGTACCGGCCAGCCCGCTTTCGTGCTCGCCCAGGACCGTCCCGAACTTCAGGTCATCAGTGTTGACGTGACTCCGGCGCTCATCGACGAGGCTCGGCTCGCGGCGCGCGAGAACTCAGTGCGCAACGTCCGCTTCGAGGTCATGTCCATCGACCATTTGGACCCGGCAGACCAGAGCATGCAAGCCGCGGTCTCCCGTTTCGGCCTGCTGCAGGAAGGCGACATCGCGGTCTCGAGCAACGAGCTCAGCCGGTACTGAGCCCCGGCGCGCCGTTCAGCCTCGCGGCCTTCGACGACATGGCTTTGAACACGCTCATGTCCACGATCGTGCGTACTCTCGCCGGACACGTGCCGCCGGAGACCTTGCCGGAATTCGACTACCTGACACGGTTGGCGGCGCCCGGTCTGCGCGAGCAGGTGTTACGCGAGTCGGGACTGGAGCAACTGCACTCGGAACTGTTCCGCTGGGCCATCCCGCTGCCCTCGTTCAATCTCGTGTGGCAGGTCGCGTCCGCACCGATTCCCTTCGCCAGAGCGTTCGCCGCCCTCGACGGCGTCGCCACCAGCCGAGTCCGGTCGGAACTGGAGGACGCGGTGTCACGTTGCCGAACCGAGGACGGCACCTTCGTCTTCCCGAGGGCATGCCGCCAGTTCTGGGGACGCAAGTAACGACCCTTCCTCACCACCCGCACGGCAAAGGCGCTGTCCAGGGGCGGCTCTGCTTTGCGGCAGCTCTCGGACGTTTCTACGCGCGTAGGGTGCTCGCGTGATCGAGATCCCGGAAGCATTCGTACGAGGCACGCTCGATCGCGAGGGAGAGCGCGGTGCGCAATGGTTGGCCGCGCTGCCGGATCTCGTCACAACGCTGTTCGAGCGGTGGGGGTGTCTGTGCGACGGTCCGGCCATGCACGGCGAAATCGGCATCATCATCCCGGTACTCCACGATCAAAGGCCCGCTGTCGTCAAGATCTCTGTCCCTCACCCCGGCAACGTCCGCGAGCCGGACGCGTACGAGGCATGGAAGGGCCGTGGGGCAGTGCACCTCTACGAGCGCGCGGATGAGTGCTTCGCGATGCTGCTCGAGCGAGCCGGCTCACGCACCCTCGCAGAACTACACGACAAAGACGAGGTCGTGAGGATCGCCGGGCAGATCAACAAGCGGCTGGCCATCCCGGCCCCTCCCGGCCTACCACGCTTGCGCGACCGCATGGCGCAGTCGGAGGAATCCCTGCACCAAGATGCCGGGGATTTCGCCCACGCGCTGCCGCGGCCCGTCGTGGACAAAGCAATCGCGACCGCCCGCGAACTCGGAAGCGATCAACCAGACCTCGTCATCCACGGGGACTTGCACGCGCGCAACATTCTCAACTCCGAGCGCGAGCCATGGCTGGCTGTCGACCCGAAAGGGCTCGTCGGAGACCCGGCTTACGACGGCGGCACATTCCTCAAGACACATGCGTTCGCCCTGCTCCAAGAAGACGAGCCCGATCGGGCCGTGGTGCGTTGCCTACAGATGTTCGCCGACGCCGCCGAGCTCGATGCCGAACACGTGCGCCGCTGGGCCCAGTTCCACGCAGTCGAGTCAGCATTCTGGCGACGACGACACCGTTTCCCTCGTGCCCGGGGCAGCGCATCACCCGACCTGCTCACACAGTTGGCCGACCACCTCGCGCAGGTGCTCGCCTAGAGCACCACTCTGGATTCGCCAAGCTCGCACCCACGTAACCTCCCTAGCTGGAGCTCGAAACTCAACTCGGCAACGGCAAGCCGGGATCAGAAGCACGCACTCAGGTTCAGAGCGTGATCGAGTAGATGTCTGGAGCCCAGGTGCTGGGGTTGGAGAACTCGATGGTGTTGGCTCCGGCATTGAGCGGTACGTTCACGGTCAGGGTCTGCGGTGTGCTCCAACTGCCGTTTCCGTTGGCGGTGACGGCGATGGGCGTACCACCGTTGACGGTGATGTCCGCGGGGCGGCCGTTGCCCGCTCCGTCGCCGTCGACATAGGTGACGGTCATCGGGTACGTGCCCGATGCGGCTTTCGAGACATTGCTGAACGTCAGGGTGCCGCCCACGCCGAGGTATCCGATGTCCTTGCCGTCAAAGCAGCCTGAGCAGCTTTGCGCCATGGCGCCGCCGGCGAGCGTACCTGTGCTGTCGGCTACGTAAGTGGTCGGGCCGCTGATGACGATGGAGTCGATGTCGGGTGCCCACGTGCTCGGGTTCGAGAACTCGATGGTATTCGTACCCTGGTTTAAATTGAGGGTGATGTCGGTGGTTTGCGGTGTGCTCCAACTGCCGTTTCCGTTGGCGGTGAAGCTGAGTGGGCTGCCGCCGTCGACGGCAACGTCCGCGGTGCGCCCGTTGCCGGCGGAGTCGCCGTCGAGGTAGGTGATCGTGGCCTGATAGGCGCCGGTCCGCGGCACGGTGACGCTGTTCAAAGTCAGGGTGCCACTCTCACCGATGTATCCGACGTCCTTTCCGTCGGAGCAGCCCGAGCAGGTCTGCACGGCGGCGCCGCCCGCGAGGGCGTTGCCCGAGGCATCGGCGTGGTAGGTGGTTGCTCCAACTCCCGGAGCGAGCTTGAGCAGCCTCGAGCCGTAGGCCGGCAGGGTGGCGGTGAAGCTTCCGGTGGAGTCGCCCAGGTCCGCGTGGCTCCACATGTCATGGACGTCGGCGGACTGGCTGGAGGAGAGGCCGACATCACTCCAGTTGGCCGTCACGCTCGTGGAGGAGCCGGAGAGATTGAACAGCGCGACTGTCGTGGTGCCGTCGGGGTTCTTGGCGTACCAGACCTGCTGGCTCGAGCTCTGATTCACCGGCTTGCCCGGCACCCCCTCCTGGTCCTGTGCGATGACGTCGGTGTTGGTGAGCAGCGACAGGCCGTAGGGGTCGAGCTGGGTCAGGTCGTCTCCGGTGAACAAGGGCGCTGATTCCAGGGCCCAGAGGGTCATGTAGGTCTGGCGTTCGTCGTCGGTCAGACCGTCGATGGTGCCGCTGCCCACGTCGAGGGAGTCGAGGTTGGGCCAGAAGCCGGGTCCGGCATAGGAGATCCACGGCACGACGTCGTTCCAGCGCTCGGAGAGCGAGCCGGTCCAGCCGCCGATGATCGTGGAGCAGTAGCACTCCACGTCGTTGTCGATCCGGGCGCCGTTGGCGTTCTGCTGCCAGTAGGAGGCGTCCGACACGGGGAGGGAGTAGGACAGCACGAGCTGACCGCCCCAGCCGAGGGAGGCGAGCGCCTGATGCCAGGCGGCGACCTCGTAGTAGCTGCTGTCGGTCAGCGGGCTCGGGCTGTTGTTCGTCGAGCCGGGCGTGACTCCGTCGAGCTTGATCAGGTCGTAGCCCCAGCTGGTGAACATCTGGGCGAGGGAGTAGACGTACTCGTATCCGCAGTCGTTGCCGGATGAGAAGTCCATGGCGTAGAAGCCGCTCCACTGGTTGTGCAGGGCGACGGGGTTGCCGCTGGAGTCCTTGAGTACGGCCTTCTGGGTGGTGCACCCGTCGGTGCTGCCGTAGACCGGGTCGTCGGCGTTGTACGCCGCGGACGCCATGCCGCTGGCGAGGTAGATTCCGGCCTTGAGACCCATGGAGTGCAGGTTGCCGGCGACCGTGGCCATCGAGTCGGGGAACCGAGTGGTGTCCTGCGCGGGGCGGCCGTAGCCGTCGATGTGCCCGTTCCAGCTGAAGTCGGCGGACCAGCCGGAATCGATGTTGACGTAGTCGTAGCCGACTTTCGTCAGCCCGTCGTTGACCATGGCCTGGGCCTGGGTCATCACGTTCGCTTCGGTCAGGAAGCCGGCGGTGCCCTTGGAGTTGTAGCTGCCGTACGTGGTGCTCTCCAGGCTCCAACTGCTCCAGCCCATGTACGGGGTCTGAGCCGTGCCGGTCGAAGCCGCGGCCCTGACCGGAGTGGTCACGGTCCCGGCCTGTGCCGCAGGGGCGCCGAGCGCGGCCAGCCCGGTCGCGGCGAGCGCCCCGCCGACCACCGCGGCGGCGAAACGTTGGAGTGTGCTGCGTTTCCTCATCGTGGAGGTGCCTCTCGTGGGTATGCGGCCCGGGCGTGTGGGAGCCCGGCCCTCCTCCTTGTAGTTGTATCTGCCTGGCGGGGCGGATGCACCGCGGTGCGGGTGAATATTTCCGTTCCACCACCACCGCGATCCGGGTATCCGGTCGTAAGGCCGGCGTCACGTGCCCGGGTTGGGTGAACTGGGCGCGGGGCTTGGTCCTGATCGGGCTACGGTCGTGTCGCCGAGTTCGCGGAGCAGTTCCTCGGGTTGGGACCATGCCTTGCGGGCTTCGGCCAGGCGTCCGGTGCCGAGCAGGATAACGGCGAGGTTCTCGGAGCCTACGGCGCAGCCCAGCTGGTGGCACCCAGACGTGACCAGATCACCTGGCGCAGGTTCCTCCAAGCCCACGCACCCACCGCGCTCGCCCGCGATTTCGTGCACGTCGACTGCGCGGTCACCCTCAAGCGCGTCTACGTGTTCTTCGTCATCGAACTCGAGACCCTGTACGTGCGCCTGCTCGGCATCGCCGCCAACCCGGACGGGGCGTGGCATCGCCGCGGCCGTTCGGGTCACGTCCCTCCCACGCGGCGCGCGGGAGGGACGGATCGTGTCGGGCTAAGCACTTGCACCAGTCGGAGATCTCTCGCGGAGTACGCCCGCAACGGCCCAGGCGCCTGCGGGCGCCGCGTGACCTCCGAGACTGCCTCGCTCGTAGAGAATAAGTCGGGAGGGTGGTGCCCACGATTGCCTGTTAGAGGGCTGCCAAGGCCAGCCGCTCTCCCACCTCGTCGGCGAGCCGATCGAGTTGCGGTCCGCCTCCGTCGACCGCGTCCTTCTTGGCGTTGAACAGGCGCACCCACAGCCCGGCCGCCCAGGCCTCTCGGACCTCCGGCTCGCTCCACCGCCTATCGGCCGCCCGCTGGTAGGCGGCGATGAACTCTGCGCTCTGGGCGACCGTCGCGGCCTCGCCTGGTGCCCCGGCGGCCGGCCACACGGCGGCTGCCAGACCCACGATCGCCGGCTCGGGCTGGGCGATGACGCTGTCCCAGTCGTGCACAGCCAAGGGATTGCTGCCGGACCACCGGATGTTCTGGGATTCCCAGTCGCCATGGCCGATCCGCACGGGAGCGACGCAGGCGTTTAGCCGCTCCCGGACACGGCGGGCGGCGTCGTCGACCCACGCAGGCCCGGGGCTGGTGTTGAGATCGCCGCCCCGGTCGTCGCGGTCCGGCCATAGCCGTGCCCCCGGGTGATCCCATCCGGTCCACGGCGGCGACGGCGCAAGCGAGGGAACAGCGGCCGCGCTGGGTGCACAGCTGATGAGGCGGGCGAGCAGCGCCGCGAAGGGCTCTGCACCGCCGTCCACCGGAAGTTGGCTGCCGCCGGGCACAAGTGTCTCAGCCGTGACCGTGAGCCCGCCGAGTTCCACAGGACCGGTCAGGGGCACAGGGCATGGAAACCCGGTGCGGGACAGGTGCTCCTGGACCGCAACGCAGCCGGCGATCCGCGGATCAGAGGACCGGCCCTTGATCACCACCCGTCTGCCGTCTGCGAGCTCGGCGGCGAAGACCTGGGATAGATGCCCGCAGCGGAACAGTTCGCGTGCCGGCCGGGCGCCGAGGTGGCGGTCACACCAGTCGGCGAGCGAGGCATCATCGAGCACGATGACCAGTATCCCAGCCCGGCTGCACAGACACAGCCAGCCTGTCAATCTTCTTCGCGGTTGTCTCCATTTTCTGCAACGACCGCCAGTCGTCAGATGCCCTCGATGACTTGCGGTGATCAAGTCCAACTATCGCTGGTTTTTCGCAACTACCGCTGGTGGTCACATTGTTGAGCCTGTGGCCGGTAGTTGGTCCGTGGGATCGATAGGTGGCCCGGATTGGCGCGCCCGGCGCCGATTACCCGGGAACTCCCGCGTTCTTGAGGATTTCGCGCAGGGCTGCGGCAGCGGGAGCGGCCTGGGACGGCTGGGTGTTGAGAAGAGCGTCGAGCGCCTCGCCGATACCCTCGGGTGCGTCTTCCGGGTCGCGGATCGCCACCTTGGACCAGGAATGCTTCCATCGCACCAGTCCGAGTTCGGCCAGTTCGACCGTGATCCAGGCCCGGAGCGCGGGCGCCAGGGCGTTCGCGCCGATCTCGAGTGCCACCGAAGGGTTCGCTCGCGTGTAGCCCGCTTGCGTCGGAGTCAGCAAGCAATACAGCACCGCTTCCATCTGGCCGGCTTCGACGTGGTCGAAGAAATCGGCCAGGGCGGGCGGGGCTTCTTTGATCAGGTGCATGGCATCGACAAGGGGTCGTGCATCCTTGCGAATGTGCGCTCTGGCCACGGCGTCTACCAGCGTGTCCCAATCCACGGGCCGGTGGTCGACGAAGTGTGCTTCGCGGCGCGCGACCGTCGCGAGTAGGGCCTGTGCGCCGTCGAAGAGGTCGACTGCCCGCGCTTGGGACGTGTCCTGGATTCGGCCGTCGTCGGGCAATGCGCGAAGCGCGGAGACTCGGTCCGGGATCGGCGGGTGGGAATCGAAGGGGGTGGGCGTCTGCGCCGAGGGACTGCGTCGTTCCGATTCGACGACACCTTGCCAGCGGGGCTCGTCGAGCATGCGGCCAAAGCCCGCGAACAGCGCTTCGGGTTGCGGCACGAGGCCAAGGCCCGTGGCAGCATCGGCGAAGCGATCCCTGAAGTACCGGTAGGCCGCGTGGTACGCCGGGATCTCGGCTATCACGCAGGCCGCGGTGTCGCGCCCGCACAATTCGGCGCTGATCCGGTCGGCCGCGTACTCCTGAGCTCGGCTGATCTTCTGGGTGACGGTGAGGAAGCGGACGGCGTAACCGCGGATCAGCCGGACAATCAGCATCTGCAGGTGTATCAGCCATCTACCGTTGTTCACCGAGGTGGTGGTGAAGAAGCTGGCGGTGTGCAAGGCCCCGGCCAGGCCTGACCGGCCGCGCATGATCACGGGCAGCAGGCGCGTGTCGCGATTCGCGAAGTGGCCGAACTCGTGCGCGAGCACGGCGTCGAGCTTGGTGGGGGAGAGCGCGATAAGCATCGGTGCGCCGATGACCAGATTCCGTGGGCCCGACCGCAATCCGAGCCACCGGGTTTGCTCGAACACTGACGCATTGAAGCGCGAGTCGATCCACAGGAACTCCGGCGGCGCGGTTCCGGCCGCTGCCGCCGCTTCGCGGACCGCGGACCACAGGGCAGGCTGTTCCGACTCGAGCACCGCGACGCCGGTCATCTCGCGACCACGCAACATGAGCGAGGCGTGGAACGCCCGGCCTACCAGGAAGAACGCTGCAGCGGTGAACGGCGCCCCCATCAGCAGGTCGAACAGGGGTGCGTGGCCGTACAGCATGACCACATTCAGCCCCACCACCGCGGCGAGCAACCCTATGCCCAGAACGTAGAAGCCAATCAGCAGCATGACAGCCGCTGCCGCACGTACACCTATGCCCACAACCATCACCCTCCCGCGCGAAAGGCTACCAGCGCGAGAGCTGAGTGCCACCCATCGACCTCGGCACCCCTGATAGACCGTGTCCACTCCTGAAAGGTGGAGAACAGCGAGACGAGAGCGGATCCGGGGCCACCTATCGATCCCAGCGGCCGACTATCGATCGCAGCCACACAGTGACTGCCGTGGTTGCCCGAGTCCGCCTGTAAGCGCTCCGAGGGCGAGCGTGTCCGGCGTATCTCCCGACTGTGCCTGTCACCGGGCTGAAAGACTGACCGGATGCTGATCGAAGCGTACGTATCGGTGCGTCAAGACCCGCGGGTCGACCTGTTCACCGCCCGCAGTACCGCACGAACCGGGACCGCGCTGCTCGTCATCCACGGTGGGCCCGACTGGGACCACACCTACCTGCGTGAACCCCTCGTGGACCTCGCCGAATCTCGCCAACTTGTCTTCGCCGACCTGCGCGGGTGTGGTCGATCGACCATGGGGCTTCCCGATGACGCCTACAATCCGGACGCCGCAACCGCCGACCTGCTAGCGCTGCTCGACGCCCTTGGGGTCGAACGCGCCGACGTGCTCGGATTCTCCTACGGCGGGCTGCTCGCACAGCGTTTCACCCTCACCGCGCCACAGCGAGTCCGACGCTTGATCATCGCCTCCAGCAGCATCCCGCCGGTACCCGACGACGCCTACGACCACTGGCCCGAGGTAGCGCAACTCCAAGCGGAAGGAAACGCCGCCTGGACCGACCTGGCAGCCAACCCCAGCCCCGAAGCCACCCGCGCCCACGCCTTCGCCGCCATCCCGGCCGGCGTCTGGAAGCCCGAATCCCGCGAAATACTGCACCGGCGACTCGAGACTGTGCGCTTCTCCGCCGAGTGGGCTCGGGCGCTCCTCGCCGGCCCCGTCCCGTCCGGCCGCCCGGACAACTCCCTTACCCGACTCGCCGCCCTCGAGATCCCCATACTGCTCCTGCACGGCCAGCAGGACATGACCTTTCCCGCAGTCCTGGCCGAGCGCACCGCGGCCGAAATGCCCAACGCCCGTGCAGTCGTCCTCGACCAGGCAGGGCACATGACCCACATCGACCAACCCGAGGCATGGCTCCAAGCCATCAGGGATTTCCTGGACTGATGGAAGTGTCCGGGG